>JBEDNI010000156.1:0-4684 GCA_041170685.1 Bacteroidota bacterium
TTATATTACTGCTTGCTATTTTCGTTAACTTTAAAGGCAATATACCCTGCTTCATCCCTCTCTTTTGTGGTTTTGGTATGATTTTTTAAAAATGGCACATGGCTTGAATAGGGTAAGCAAATATGTTTGATTCAAACGAAATATATATGGGGCTAAATTCAGACTTCGATTCACATGATGGCAATCCGGAGTTTATGCCTTTGTTTTCCAAACAGGACGAGGAAGAGTTCAAGAATCAGAAGCTGCCTGAAGAGGTCCCTGTGCTCACCATAAGAAATACCGTACTTTTTCCCGGTGTGATTTTTCCGATTACCCTGGGAAGGGATAAGTCCATCAAGCTGGTTAAGGAAGCGGTAAAAAAAGATAAAATTATTGCGGTGGTAGCGCAAAAAAATCCGGAAATTGAAGACCCGGCCCAGGAGGATTTGTATGCTGTGGGTACACTGGCCCATATCATCAGAACCATGCGCATGCCGGATGGTACCACCACCCTGATCATTCAGGGCAGAAAGCGCATTCTGATTGATGAATATACGCAAAAAGATCCATATTTCAAAGCAAAAATCAGCAATTTGAATGATGAGCCGGTGAATGAGGATGGTGAATTTGATGCGATTATTCAAAGCATCCGTGACATTTCCGAAAAAATTATCAATCTGGCCCCCAATATCCCAACCGAAGCCAATATTGCGATTCGAAATATAGACAGCAATAGCTTTCTGGTGCATTTTGTGGCAAGTAACCTCAATATTGGCGTGGCAGAAAAACAGGCCGTACTGGCCAATATCAACCCACGTGACCGCTCAGTAAGGGTGTTGGAGTTGCTTACCAAGGAACTGCAGATTCTTGAGTTGAAAGATGAAATTCAGAACAAGGTCAGAACTGATATTGACAAACAGCAAAGAGAGTATTTTTTGCATCAGCAGATTAGGGCCATACAGGAGGAACTGGGTGGAGAGACACCGGACAAAGAAATACAAAATCTACGGGAAAAGGGTAATGCCAAACCATGGTCGAAGGCCGTTCATCAGCATTTTAACAAGGAGCTGGATCGCCTGATGCGTGTCAATCCTGCATCTCCTGATTACAGTGTGGGATTAAATTACGTGCAACTGATGATTGAATTGCCATGGGAAACGTATACCACAGACAATTTCGATTTAAAGTTCGCAGAAAAGGTACTGGATGAAGACCATTTTGGTTTGGACAAAGTTAAAAAGCGAATTCTTGAATACCTGGCAGTGCTCAAGCTAAAAGGGGATATGAAGAGCCCCATAATCTGTCTGTACGGTCCTCCGGGTGTCGGTAAAACCAGTCTTGGGAAAAGTATTGCCCGGGCTCTGGGTCGCAAATATGTGCGCATGAGTCTGGGTGGTTTGCACGATGAAAGCGAAATACGCGGTCATCGTAAAACCTACATTGGAGCCATGCCAGGCAGGGTAATTCAAAACCTTAAAAAAGTTGGCAGTAGCAATCCTGTGTTTGTGTTGGATGAAATAGA
This sequence comes from Bacteroidota bacterium, assembly GCA_041170685.1. Classification (GTDB taxonomy): domain Bacteria; phylum Bacteroidota; class Bacteroidia; order NS11-12g; family UBA955; genus RGEC01. The sequence continues at coordinate 1,502 of JBEDNI010000156.1, forward strand.
CAAGATGGGGCGTGATTTTCGCGGAGACCCTGGAAGTGCTATGCTGGAAGTGTTAGACCCAGAGCAAAACAGTACCTTTTACGATAATTATCTGGAGCTGGATTACGATCTTAGCAAAGTGCTGTTTGTAGCAACGGCAAACAATCTCGATACCATTCAGCCGGCTTTACTGGACAGAATGGAGATTATTGACATCAGTGGATACAGTCTGGAAGAGAAAATTGAAATCGCAAAAAAATATCTGATACCCAAGCAGCGAAAGGCGCATGGGCTCAAGGCCAACGATTTTAAAGTGACTGACAAGGCCTTGGAAATGGTGGTGGAACAATATACCCGCGAGAGTGGAGTGCGCGGACTGGATAAAAAGATTGCTGCACTGGCCCGCTCTGCTGCCAAATGTTTGGCCATGGGAGAAAAGTATGCAAAGAGCATGGGGGTAGAGGTGGTACAGGGCATTTTGGGAGCTGAAAAGATAGAACCTGAGACTTACGAGAATAATTTTACTCCGGGTGTAGTAACCGGACTGGCTTGGAGCCCCATGGGAGGTTCGGTTTTATTTGTGGAAAGTACCCTCATGCAGGGGAAAGGCAACCTCACGGTAACCGGGCAGCTGGGTGATGTTATGAAGGAAAGTGTGAGCCTGGCACGCACTTTTCTCAAAGCACATGCTTCCTATCTGGAGATAGATACGCGGGTATTTGACTGCTGGGATGTGCATGTGCACTTTCCGGCCGGCGCCATTCCCAAAGATGGTCCGTCAGCGGGGATCACCATACTAACCTCACTGGCATCGCTGTTTACTCAGAAAAAGGTAAAAAGCCACCTGGCTATGACGGGAGAAATAACCCTTCGGGGTAAAGTTTTACCGGTGGGAGGCATAAAAGAAAAGATTCTGGCGGCTAAAAGGGCGGGTATTACCGAGGTGATAATGTGCGAATCGAATCGCAAGGATGTGGAGGAAATCAATGCCGGTTATCTGAAAGACATGAAATTTCACTACGTGAGTAATATGCTACAGGTGTTGGATATTGCCTTGTTGGATGAATTTGCTGATCATCCCGTGGATTTGATGGAACCGGTAAGAAAATCAACTAAAAAGGCTGAAGACGTAATTTTAAAATAATGATTGTTAAAAAATTAATATCTTATCTCACCTTTCGCAAACAGGAGGGTCCCAAAAGTTCATACCTTAAAATGATGCATGGTATTAACAGAATCAGTATACTGATGTTCTTAATTGCCGTGATTGTTATGCTGGTAAGATTTTGTAAATAAAATTAGTTTTATTGAATATGTCAGGATATTTTATACTCACATTGCTGATGATGTTTGTCAGTCTGGCCATTCAGCAGAAATTAAAAAGTAAGTTCAGTCATTACCGCAAACTACATTTGGGTAATAAGCTTTCCGGCAGGGAAGTGGCAGAAAAAATGCTACAAGATCATGGTATTACAGACGTTCAGATCATACAAACAGATGGAGAACTGACGGACCACTATAATCCGTTAAACAGAACTGTGAATTTAAGCAAAGACGTTTACTATGGCGAAAATGCCGCTGCAGCGGCGGTTGCAGCACACGAATGCGGTCATGCCGTTCAACACGCCACTGCTTATTCTATGCTGCAATTGCGCAGTAAGCTGGTGCCTTTGCAGAACGTGAGCGCCACCATTTTAAATGTGGTTATTTTCGGAGCTGCATTTGTAGGTTTTGGTTTTGGAGGCAGTTCACAATGGATACTGGGTATTATACTGGCTTGTTACACTGTTATCACATTGTTTGCACTGGTTACCCTGCCGGTAGAGTTTGATGCAAGCAAAAGAGCGCTGGTGTGGATGAAACAACGAAATATAGTTACGGCAGCAGAGCTAAACGGTGCTCAGGACAGCTTAAAATGGGCTGCCATGACCTATGTGGCAGCTGCCGCAGGAGCATTGGTCAATCTACTATACTTTTTGTTGCAGTTTTTGGGGGCAAACCGCGATGAATAGGCTAATTACGGTTCTTTCGATAGTTTTTCTTGGACGCCTGCAGTCTCAGGTTGTGCAATTGCCACTGACAGATAGAGGGACAGATGCAGAATTTGTGAAGACGATGATGGTGTCCAATGTGTTTGAATTCCGGGGAGATACCGTTTCTAATCCCTTGGATTTTGCTTCTGCCCAAAAGGATGATGTAGTCCGTTGGCGGAAAATAAAAGCACCCGCAATGAGCACGAAATACAGAAAAGGATTTACCTGGGTTTTTACCGGTATGAAGACAGATGACTTTTCTTCGGGGCATACGTTGATGTTAATTGAAAATCCGGGGTGGACTGCGTTTAACACCCTTATTTGGACTGATCGAAACCATAACTACGATCTTACGGATGATGGTTTGCCTGATACTTTATACCCCAATAAAAGTGTGATTGTTGCTGTTGATGCTTTGAGCAACGGATTTAAGGTTTTGATGGAACATTTTCCCACTGCTCAGTTCAAACAATTTGCTGTAATGAATGACAAGGCCATGATTTTATTGCAGGGAAATCGTCTGTTTTCCGGTACAGAAAATTCCTTTCGTATGAGACGAATGAATGTTGTATATGGTAAATGGAAAATGGGAGGGCAGGAGCTTGCCCTTTGTGTGAAGGATGCTAATTGCAATGGTTCTTATGCCGATGATGGAATTGATGAGGTCATGATTGCCGATGATGGCTTGTCTTTCCAGAATTTACAAAGTTGCACGGTGAATAAAGGCAAAGCTTATTTGGAATGGAATAATGCAGCTTTCTTTATCAATGAAGTTCAACCGGATGGTAAATATGTACTTTTTGTCAGGGATACTATGGCAAGTCTGAAGTACTTTTTAAACAAAGGAAAGAAACTGCCAAGATTCAGGTATGATGAGCCAACGGCAAAGACCAAAAACCGAAAACGCAGCATAAGAAGGTTTAAGGGAGAGAAACTATACATCTATGTCTGGCATGATCAGGCACCGGATTACATTAGTGATAGCGCAACATTGCACGAACTGGGTAGAATTAAAGAGGCCGGATTTAAGGTATTAATGCTGAATTACGGAGCAAGCAGTCAATATTTACATCGCTACTCAAGGAAATATGAAACACAGATTTATCAGGGCTTCAGTTCTAATAAAATTAATAATAAATTAAAGGTGCGTAAAATCCCAATGGGTTTTTTC
>JBEDNI010000157.1:0-8188 GCA_041170685.1 Bacteroidota bacterium
CAAATATAGTCTTTAGTTAACTTTATATCAAAATTATGGTGTAGCCTCCAAAATCAGAAATTGTGAGCGGAATTTTACGAAATAAAGACTTTCGTTATATCATATATCGCCGGCAAGCGGTCTGATTAACAATTCCTCAATACAGGCATTTTCATTGCAAAACCATGCATTATAAATCATATCGGCAATATTCTCCGGTTTAATAAATCGGCTCTCCGGCAAATCGGAATTTGCCCAGCTGTCGGTGAGGGTTGCACCCGGCATGACCGCTGTCACACAAATCCCCCTAGGTTTTAACTCTTCCCGCAATAATTTACTAAGTCCCAGCAGTGCAAACTTGCTGATGCAGTAACTGCCGCCATTGGGATATGCTATAATACTGGCAATCGAACACATATTAAAAACATGAGAGCGGCTTTTATCTGCCATTTCAGGGATAATGGTGCGTGAAACGTGATAAGCAGAAGCAACGTTTACTTCAAATAATTTTTCCAATACTCCGTCTTCCTCACTGAGCACGCTGCCCGGAATAAACGTCCCGGCATTGTTTACCAAAACAGTGCAACCGCCCAAAAATCCGACAGCATTTTTAGAAAAGGCTATGGCTTCCGCCTTATCATCGAGGTGAGCAACGAAACCCTGAATGCGGGATTGAGGGAATTCAGTCTGCAAAGAATGGGTCAATTGCTTAACCCGATCCGGATTTGTGCCACAAAAAGCAGCATCAAATCCTTCAATTAGAAATCTTTTAAGAATGGCCAAACCGATGCCTCGGGTTGCCCCTGTAACAATGATGGTTTTTTTAAAATGCATTTAGTTTAAATGAAAGGGTGACTCCATGAGAAATCGGGGGATGGTTACCCGTATTGTGTTTTCAGGAGTTTTAAACAAATAAATACCTTCCATTTGCCCAAAAGGAACCGATAAAGGGCAGTAGCTTGAGTATGAAAATGATTCACCGGGTGCCAGTTTGGGTTTCATCCCTACTACCCCCTCTCCTTGCACAGTTCTGCTGCCTCCGCAGGCGTCGGTGATAAACCATTGCCTTTCCATAAGCTGTACAACCTCATTTCCTCCGTTGGTAATGGTTATCCGATATCCGAAAACAAAAACGGGATGATTTTCACTACCATCTTTTTGTATGAAGCTGCTGCTTACAGAAACCTGGATGCTATGGGTGGTGCAGGATATCAACAGTGATGCACAACAAAGATAAATTGAATTCTGTTATTAATCTTCATCCATGGTGCTGTTGCCCGAAGATTCACCATCTTCTTCTGATTTTTCTTCGTCTTCACCTTCCTCCTTTTCAGACGGGCGTACCAATTCATCCATTTGTTCTTCAGTCAGTACTTCTTTGGGTTTAGCGCTCACCTTTACCAAAAAAATGGTATCGGCGGTTTCCAGTCTCACTGCAGTAACAATTTCTCCCTTGGCATTAGGAAAACGGATAGTTTGTCCGGCAATACCTGTCGGATAGGTTTCATCATAGAGTTTTAGCAACTCCTCACTTAGCTTGGAATAATCGGTTACAACCTTTTTCTTTTCCATATTCAATACATCGCAAAATTAGTGTGCTTCGAAAAAAAATAAAACCAATCTTAGGATTGTATTTTTTGCATGTTGATAACCATGAGGATTTCTCTCCATAATGCCTGTTTTATTCGAGACTCCACCTTAGGATCATGGTTTTTGAGCACAAACTTAAACCGGTAATGGACCAAATCTTTTTTAAACTCCACTACTTTTAACTTGGAACTCTCCGTGCGTATCAAATGTTCATCCTGACTCAGTACCTTTTGGAGCATTGCCTCCAAGGTTATCGCATTGATACTTTGTGCACTTTGGACTTCAAAATCGATGCTACTGTGGTGCCTCGGGTTTCGGCTAAAATTAATAATTTGGGTGTTTACAAACAGGTTATTAGGAATGATAATCATATCGTCATCATCGCTTAGCAGGTGTACACTCATCAATGTAATATTCTCAATGCGGCCTTTATGCTCTCCAATTTTCAAGTAATCCCCAATTTGTATATTATCGCCAAACATTAGAATCATGCCATTCAGTCCGTTGAGTATATAATCCTTGAATACGATTGCCAGTGCCGCTGCAATAATGGTTATGCTGGTAAAGAACTCTTTAATGGTAATTCCAAACACATGTAAAAACAGAAAAAACAACCAGATACTTAACAGCACATAGGTCAGGTTATTCAGCCCGATGATAAAATTATCGGTATTTCTTGACTTCTTTCGTTTTCTGTATAGCCAAATACCGGTGGCCCTTCCAAGCAGTATGACAATAAGTAAAACGGCAAAAACCTTATAACCCATTACCGAGGGGTGAACGGCGATCCAGTTTTCAATGGCTGTCATATTTGCAAAGTAATTCTAAAAACATCAATGTCTTACATGAAATTTGCAGTTATTCTGATGAATAAAGAAATTCTGATTCCTTTTGGTGAAACCTTATTTACGGCTCATTCCGAGGGATTTTTATTTCATTCGGAATCAGGCTCTTTAATCATTTCCGATTGTCATTTTGGAAAAACAACCCATTTTCGCAAACATGCACTTCCCATTCCTGAATTGGCGATTCAACGAGATTTTCTTCGGTTAAAAGCCATAGCAGACCACATGCAACCTAGCAGGATTATTTTTCTGGGTGATTTATTTCACAGCGGGTCCAATCGTGAATGGTATATATTGTCTGAATTTTTGTACACACACATAAAAGCAACGGTTATCCTCGTTATGGGGAATCACGATATACTTCCCCACCAAATTTACAGAGAGGCAGGATTTGAGCTAACCGACTGTTATCCATTGGGAGAAATTGCATGTGTACATGATAAAAATGAGGTTCCAAACAAGGCAGCATTTACCATTTCAGGACACATTCATCCGGGCTACAGGTTATCCGGCACAGGGAGGCAAAAATTGTCACTGCCCTGCTTTTACGCGGGTTCCAACCATATGATTATGCCCGCATTTGGAAGTCTTACCGGACTATCCATCATAGAAAAGAAAGATAAAAAAGATCGGGTTTTCTGCTATACCCCTGAAAGAATATTTGAAGTGAATTAGCTATTCATGCTCACCAAAAACTCAGTGTTGTCTTTGGTATTCTGCATGTATTTCAGGAAAGTGTTCATGGCTTCTTCCGGGTTCATGTCTGCAAGGTGATTTCGCAATACCCACATACGTTGTAAGGTGCTTTTATCAATTAGCAAATCCTCCCGCCGGGTGCTGCTTCCCAGTATATCAATAGCCGGATAAATTCTTTTATTGGACAACTTTCTGTCAAGTTGCAGTTCCATGTTGCCTGTTCCCTTAAATTCTTCAAAAATCACTTCATCCATTTTGGAACCGGTATCGGTGAGTGCAGTGGCAATGATGGTAAGTGAACCTCCGTTTTCGATATTCCTGGCTGCGCCAAAAAATCTTTTGGGCTTATGCAGGGCATTGGCATCCACACCCCCTGACAGAATTTTCCCTGAAGCAGGCTGTACGGTGTTAAAGGCACGCGCCAAACGGGTTATCGAGTCGAGTAGAATAACCACATCATGCCCCGATTCAACCAATCTTTTGGCTTTTTCAAGGACGATATTCACCAGTTTCACATGCTTGTCTGCAGGCTCATCAAAGGTACTGGCTACCACTTCTGCTTTCACGTTCCGGGCCATGTCCGTCACTTCCTCAGGATCATATAAACCTCGGGATGATTTTTAGCAATCGCATTGGCAATACCTTGCAATAACCATGTTTTACCTGTTTTTGGCTGTGCCACAATCAGGCCTCGCTGGCCTTTACCAATTGGAGAAACCAGATCAATAATACGGTTACTGTAATGAGAAGGATCGTCACATAGGTTTAGTTTTTCATTAGGAAAAAGTGGAGTAAGGTGTTCAAAGGCCACACGGTCGCGTACTTCTTCCGGAGTTTTACCGTTTACACTCTCCAGCTTTACCATGCAGAAATATTTCTCATTATCCTTGGGCGGCCGAATAGTACCTTTTAGGGTATCACCCACCTTTAAGCCATTCTGTTTGATCATAAATCCAGGCACGTAAACATCATCGGGAGAAGGCATGTAATTGTAATCGGGGCTGCGCAGAAATCCATAGCCATCCGGTACGGTTTCCAGCACACCCTGAGTGGTTACCACACCCTCCATTTCAGTGTAGGCAATCAGCTGTTCGCGACGGCGCTGTTCATCCTTATTTACCGGTGTTTCCTGAGGCAAACCACTGTGCTCTTTTTTAACGGACTCAGAAAATTCTGCAACAGGTTGTTTCACCCTTTTCTCAGTAATTGGGGGAATAAATGCATCCAAATCAGCCTCAGTAATGGCAGTACTTTCGCTATTTACATTGTTTCCAATGGTGCTCATTGGTTTTGTCATCGGCTTATCGGATTTTACCGCATCTTCCTGAGAATCATTTTTGGAATACCTTTTTCGCTTTCGCTTTTCCGTATCCGAAATCGAAGGATTTTCAGGTTTTTGCGAACTCGCCAATTTTTCAAGCTCTTGATTGATGGCATCCATCAGCTCATTTTTCTTCAGTTTAGCAAAATTCTCAATTTCGAGATTTTGGGCCAGTTCTTTCAGGTCGGCCAACGACATTACGTTCAGGTCAGGTTTATCTGCCATAAATAATAGATACAGTGAATGATAGTAAGGAGTTCAAATAATTTTGGGGAGCTTCATTTAAGATGGTCGGGCATCTTAATTTCAGCGATTTGACATTGCAAATGTAGCGTAATACAATAACTTTTCCAAGTTATGGCTTAAATCCATACCCTAACCCCTTCTGTGCAGTTGTTACAGATATCTATTTGGCTTCTACCCTGCTTTAATTTTTGTGCGAATGCCAATCTGCGGTTTCCTTTCCATACCTTCTCAATTCCGTCTGAAAAAACATTACCCAAATCGTGAGAGGCATCTTTATCAAAACAGCAAGGCACCATTGCTCCATCCCAGGTAAGAACGGGATTTTTGTGAAAGCGGCTGCAGCGGTTTTTCCTGGCAGCTTTAATGGCCAAAAGTCCATCCCTTTTGTGGTAACGGGCAAATACAGGATTAGCCGGCAGCCATTTTTCTGCATTTTCAAGATCATAAATCTGTGCCGTTTTCAGTTGAAGTTTATCAATACCAATTTCTTTTGCCAATTTTTCTATAGCAGGAATTTCATGCTCATTGTGGGCAAAAACGATGAACTGCCACACCACCATCGGATAGCTTACACCCAGCATTTTTCTTGCGTTCAACAGATTTCGGGTTCCTTCAATGACTTTTTCAATTTCACCGCCTATTCTGTATTCGGAATAAGTTTGCTGGGTAGTTCCATCTATGCTTATAATCATGCGCTTCAGGCCTGCTTCGACCGTTTTAAGCGCTGCGTCGGGTGTGATAAAATGGGCATTGCTGCTGGTAGCTGTATAAATTCCTTGACGGGTTGCAGCGGCAATCATACCTGTAAAATCCTTGTTAATGAAAGGCTCTCCTTGGAAATACAATGTGATATAACCGGTACTTCGACTGATCTGGGGTAAGACAACATTAAACTGTTGCAAACTCATTTTTCCGGTGGGTCTGCTGAATTGTTTTAATCCACTGGGACACTGCGGACAGCCCAGGTTGCAGGCGGTAGTGGGCTCAATGCTAATGGCGGTGGGCATACCCCAAAAAACAGGCTTGCGGGTGAAACGGGAAATAAAGTAGGAAATTTCGACCCGGATAAGGTTTATAAACCTTGAAGGTTTCGCGTGTGCGCGCGCGAGACGCCAGGTATCTTTCCAACCCAAATACATCAGCCGTCGTATTGTTCGAAGGTATACTGTTTTCTTGTGTAGCCCATGGCCTTCAGGCGCTGTCTTGCCTCACGGCACATCGCTTCCCAGCCGCACACGTAAAAATGAGCATCCCGCTTGTCAGCAAATATCTCTTCATACACAGGATGCACATAGCCTGTTCGATTTGCGCCATCTTCCCTACTCAGCACCGGAATAAAGTGAAATTTATCATGTTTTACCGCCCAATCCTCAAATTCAGACCTATAAAGTATGTCTTTCTTATAACGATTTCCAAAAATCAGGTAAATATCATGCTGTAGCTCTCCGTTACTTAGCAAATGTCCAATCATACTTCGAAAAGGCGCTACGCCTGTACCGGTGCAAATAAAGCACAGGTCTTTATCCAGGGTATCCGGAAGGACCATACTTCCCAGTGCTTGGGATATTTCAATTGTCTCACCCGGTTTCAACTGCCACAGCAATGGCGTAACCTTCCCCTGCGGGTTAAGCACAATACACAGTTCAATTATACCGCTTTTATCAGGCGCATTGGCAATAGAATAGCTGCGTTCAAGATCATCCAAACGAATGGTTACAAATTGCCCGGGCAAAAATGCAAATGACGATTCAGGCCGGGGCCTGAGAAAAAAGCGTTTCACAGATTCTGTTTCCTGTGTGATATTTTCAATAACCGCCTGCATTTGGAATACGCAAATTTACAACCCTGTCTTACATTTGCACACATGAACTTTCAAGGCATATTGCTGGTGGGGCTGGGTGGCTTTTGCGGAAGTGTTTTGCGTTATGTAGTCAGCTTATACCTGCCCTTTGAAACTTCTAAGTTCGCCTGGGCCACCTTTGCGGTAAACATGCTGGGATGTTTTTTTATCGGGCTGGGTGTGGGCAAAATTCAGGATCCAAACCTGAAACTGCTGCTGGTAACCGGTGCGTTGGGCGGTTTTACCACCTTCTCAGGTTTTGGCTGGGAACTCTATCAATACGCTCAGGCACAGGAACATGCCCGCGCTTTGATTTACGGAGTTTTTTCCGTATCTTTGGGTTATATGCTGGTAATAATCGGCAGGAAATTTGCTGAGATTTTGTAAATATATGCGCTTACTCCTGTTTTCAATTCTGATTTCTTTGTCATGCAGACTGAATGCTTCCCGCATTCTGATTCCCATGGATGAAAGCCAGAAAAACCATCTCAAAAGCTATGGACTGGCATTCTGGGTGCTGCAGCAGGAAGGAAGAGAAGTAAACTGGCTCTTAAATTACAAAGGCGGAAGTTTCATGATTGCCCACACACCGCAAACCGAGAGTGAGTGCAAAATTCGGGGTGTTTCGTACGAAGTCATTACCGAAAGCGAAGCCAATTCCATAGAAGCCACCATCAGCAATCCTGAGGTGAATATGAATGTGGTAAAACTGCTTACTGCCCCTAAAATAGCCGTATACAGTCCCAAAACCAAACAGCCCTGGGACGATGCAGTAACCATGGTGCTTACGTATGCCGAAATACCCTACACGGTTATATTTGATGACGAGGTACTGACCAACAAACTTCCGGAATACGACTGGTTGCATCTGCATCACGAAGATTTTTCGGGCCAATACGGAAAATTCTGGAGCAGTTATGCCAGCGCCCCATGGTACCAGAATGAGGTGCGAGAAGCTGAGGAAATGGCATCCAAATACGGCTATGCCTCTAATCGGGAGTTGAAACTGGCCGTAGCCAAGAAAATCAGGGATTTTTGCCTGGGAGGCGGATTTTTATTTGCCATGTGCAGCGCTACCGACACCTATGACCTGGCCTTGGCAGCGGAAAGCACCGATATATGCCAGACTATGTTTGATGGAACACCGTCTGATCCGGATTGTCAGAACCGATTGAAATTTGACAACTGCTTTGCCTTCAAAGATTTCATACTGGAGCAAAACCCTTACATATACGAACACAGCGACATTGATGTGGACCCGCGCAGACGTGGCGTAACCGAGGAAAACGATTTGTTTACGCTGTTTGATTATAGCGCCAAATGGGATGTTCTTCCTTCCATTCTTTGCCAAAACCACACCCGCACCATCAAAGGTTTTATGGGACAAACCACGGCCTTTCACAAAGAAAAAATCAAAAGTGATGTGCTGGTAATGGGTGAGAACGCAGCTTTAGGTGAGGCAAAATACATACACGGAGAGGCGGGTAAAGGCACCTGGACATTCTTTGGCGGCCATGATCCCGAAGATTACCAGCACCTGGTGGGTGAACCGCCTACAGACCTGAATCTACATCCCAATTCTGCAGGTTATCGCCTTATTTTAAATAATATATTGTTTCCCAGTGCCAAAAAGAACAAAATGAAAACCTGAGGTTTTTTGTTTTATCATTG
>JBEDNI010000158.1:0-1573 GCA_041170685.1 Bacteroidota bacterium
CCATTATTGCAGATTTCTTCAGCGGAAAAAAAGCCTTTGGCTATGTAATGGCACACGAAGTGGAAAATGCCGATAAGGTAATGAAGGCGCCCCAAAGACCATTCACAGCAATTGTAGGCGGAGCTAAGGTTTCCGATAAAATATTAATCGTTGAAAATTTGCTGAATGTGGCCGATCATATCATCATTGGAGGAGGAATGGCTTACACATTCTTTAAGGCACAGGGTGGTCAAATAGGAAAATCATTGTGTGAAGACGAGCGTTTGCAAACCTGTATTGAGATTTTGGAAAAAGCGAAGAGCAAGGGGGTTCAGATTCATCTGCCTTCCGACTCGGTTATTGCCGATAATTTCGCTGCCGACGCCAATACCCAAAACTGCATCAGCAGCAATATCCCCGATGGCTGGATGGGATTGGATATCGGTGCTTCGGCCTGCAGTGATTTTAAAACCGTTCTGCTGAACAGCAAAACCATTTTATGGAACGGCCCGATGGGGGTATTTGAAATGGATGCTTTTAGCAACGGCACCAAGACGGTAGCTGAGGCTGTAGCCGAAAGCACACAAAATGGGGCTTTCAGTTTGATTGGCGGTGGCGACAGCGCGGCAGCCGTTCACAAGTTTGGTTTTGAGGAAAAAGTGAGCTACGTAAGCACCGGCGGTGGCGCACTCTTGGAATATTTCGAAGGCAAAACACTGCCTGGAATTGCAGCAATAGAAGAAAGTTAATAGTTAACAGTTGAGAGTTTAGAGTTTGTCTGTGCCTGAATAAGGTTGCCCGTTTTTAGGTATATTTGGTTGAATAGTTTGTTGGTTGAATTACCTATCCTCTAGTTAACTCAAAAGGAGTGAAATTATTTATGGTTGGCGGGGACGCCAACCACACGCCAAACCAATAAACCAATAAACCAATCACACCCTTCCCTTACAATCCCCGTTTCTCTGCCTCATTCAGCAAATCACAGTCCTTCAAAAACGCCTTCATCACATCCCAAATTGGGTGCTTTTTGTCCAGATGAGACATTATCCATGCCTTGTCATCCGCAGTATGCAATGTCAAACCAAGCATACCGGGGGCCCGACTCTCAAAACTAAACCGTAAAAAACGAACCTCCAGGTTTTGCGGTGATGCTACCACCGCTTTGTTTAATATATTGGCAGCTTCTCTGGCCAATGAAAACCGACTGGCCGGATTCCAGCCATGTTTGGCCTGCAATGCCTTTCCCGTGCCATAATAAGCCATTAAGACAGTATTATTCCCGTAATTGCTCGTGATTTTTACCAGCTCATCTGCTTTGGTAGATTGGTCCACAGCCAGTTTGTACGTATTGCGTACCGAATTGATTTCGGTGTAGCTTGAAAACAACATAGCACACATACTTATCCATAGCATGCTATACTAACAAAACAAACAGTGAATCGGTTTTTATAGCCAGCCCCTGCGGCGGAAAATAAACAAGGTTGAAATAGATGATAATACCATTAGCCCTATGGCAAACCAGAAACCATATCGCCAGTCAAATTCCTCCGTAAACTTAAAATTCATGCCATAAATGCTTGCTATGAGTGTGGGT
>JBEDNI010000158.1:1584-8204 GCA_041170685.1 Bacteroidota bacterium
GGGTGGCATAAAAATTACCGAAGCAACCGTAAATATCTTAATGATTTTGTTCTGCTCAATATTAATCAAACCTAAAAAGGTATTCTGCATATATTCCAGACGCTCAAAATTAAATTTGGTGTGCTCAATCAGTGAATTGATGTCTTTCACCACCACGCGCAGTCTTTCATATTCTTCACCCACAAATTCCTGGCTTTTGAGAATGGCAGATAGCACACGTTGTTTGTCAATTACATTTTGCCGAATTACCATGGTCAGTTCCTGTAATCGTGAAATCATCAACAGCACATCCTCATCCGGCCCTTTGTCGAATGTCAATTCGCGGCTGAGTTTACCCACCTGTCTGCCCAGATTCTCCAGCAAATCAGCATCGTTATCAACATCCATCTCCAGCAGTGTTGTCATAATTTGTTTACCACTGTGAAACAATCTGCCTGAAACCTTTATTTTTTTGACGCAATCAGAAAAAGTGCCCAAATCCGCATCACGATAGGTGAAAAGCACATCATCCTGAAGAATGAATGAAACCGCATGGGAAATAAAATCTTCCCCGCTGTGATTAAACTTCAAGAAATTACTGTTGGCTATGATTTCGTCATCCGTCTCGAAATAGCGAGACGAACTCTCAATCTCCAGCTGCTGCTGACGGCTTTGGAACTTGAATTCGAAATGGGCTTCTACATCGCTGATTTCAGCGGGAGTGGGGTTTTGAAGATCAATCCAGATAATATCTTCCTGGCTTTCCAGTTGGGAAAGTGCCTGTACCTTGTGTACGCGGTTCTGCCTTCTGTAATAAACCCTCAGCATGGTAATATCGACTACTGTCTCCGTCCATTCGGCGAATGTGCTGCAAAGTTAAGTAATTAATGTCTTTGTAGGGTGAATCTGGGTGTAAATCGTATAATCAGAATTATAATTGGCCCAAAATGCTTTTGATACGCAATTCAATTACCCCAAACAGGGCCTCTCTGAAAATTTTGGTGCTCATTTTACTCACGCCCAGGGTGCGGTCTGTGAAAATAATGGGAACTTCCTGAATGTTAAATCCTTTTTTCCAGGTCCTGAATTTCATTTCTATCTGGAATGCATAGCCCTTGAATTTGATGCGATCCAATCCAATCTGCTCTAGTACATTTCTGCTGTAACAAACAAAACCGGCTGTTGAGTCTGCTACCCGCAATCCGGTAATAATGCGCACATATTTACTGGCATAGTAGCTCATCAAAACCCTGCCCATGGGCCAGTTCACCACATTAACCACACCGCCGGCATAGCGGCTTCCCACTGCCATGTCAGCGCCTTCTGCGCAGGCAGTTACCAGTCTGTTCAAATCATCAGGGTTGTGGCTGAAGTCGCAATCCATTTCGCAGATGTATTGATAATCTTTTTCAAGACACCATTTAAAACCGGCTATGTAAGCCGTGCCCAGCCCTGCCTTGCCTTTGCGCTTGAGCAGATGCAACCGGTCGCTGTATTCTGTTTGCAGCGTTTCTACCTTGTCTGAGGTGCCGTCAGGAGAATTGTCGTCCACTACCAGCAGATTAAAGGTGGGTTCAAGCCCCATTACCTTGTGCACCATGGCCTCGATGTTCTCGATTTCGTTGTATGTGGGTATGATGACAATGCGATCTGACACGATTGCTGCGAAATTACGTTATTTTGCAACCAAATGCAGCATACTTCATTCAGACACTTTGAAAAGGCCATTTTTCTCGATAGAGACGGAGTGATTAATCACGATCCTGGAGACTATACTACTTCGCTTGCTGAGTTCAATGTGCTGCCCGGAACCATAGAAACTTTAAAAAAATGGTTTGATACCGGTTATGGACTTGTTGTTATTACCAATCAGGGCGGGCTGGATAAAGATTTGTATGATGAAAATGCTGTAATTGCTATGCATATGTATTTGCAGGGTTTATGCAATCTGCAGGGTTTTGCAATTGATGCATTTTATTATTGTGTTCATCATCCTGAAATTTCAGGAAAATGTCTTTGTCGCAAACCCGGCAGTTTAATGGTTGAAAAGGCAATACATCGATTTAATCTGAAACCGGAGAATTGTGTAATGATAGGAGACAGAGAAAGAGATGTGATGGCTGCACAGGGTGCGGGTGTGAGGGGTATCCAAATTACAGTGAATTCGGGTGTAAAGACTACCTTCTTCTGTATCCTGAACCCCTTCTGTAAGAGGATTTTCTGTACGAGCCCCGATATCCCCGGCGATAATATGAGCGGTATACCGGTGAACTGGGCAGTGCAAAACTGCTTGCAGTAAAATTCATGGTGTCCTGCAATAAGCTGTCTTTTTTGAAATCGATGAGCAATTCAGGGTTGAAGGGTTTTCCCAAAATGCGGGTTTCAAAGTGAAGGTGAGGTCCTGTGCTATAGCCGGTGCTGCCGCCCAGCCCAATGATTTGTCCGGCATTAACCAGGTCACCCGGATTGACAAGTCGCTGACTCAAATGGCCATACAGGGTTTCCAACCCGTTGTGGTGACGAACCACCACACAATTCCCATATCCGTAATACCAGCGGCTCATGCGCACAACGCCGTCAAATGAACTGACTATGGTATCGCCGGTTTTTAGCCCGATATCGATGCCGGCATGCACATGGCCCCAGCGCCATCCAAAAGGGGATGTCATGGTGCCCAAAACCGGAAGGGCAAAACCGCAGTCTGCATCCAGCACCTGCAACTGCAATGCCCCGGCAATGGAATCGAAATTGAATTTATACGGGTCAATATTCGCTGTATCCCAGTAGGCATACAAATCAAAAATGGGAGAAATGCCGGGTATGATGGCAGGTGCCGCCAATTGGGGAGAGGCGTACCCGTCTGAATCGTGATAATTTAAAATTCCTGCAGGCAAGGCATGCAGGTGATTGCTAATCATGAGCAAACCCAGCAATAAACAAATCCTAAACAGCAGCGAGTGCCATTTTGGCGTCTTCACAGTCTTGTGCGATTTGTGCTTTAAGGGCTTCAAGATTATCAAACGAATATTCAGGCCTGAGATAAGCAATCATCTCAAAGCGGATTGCAATTTCGTAAATATCTGCTGAAAATCCAAATAAATGTGCTTCTATACTGAAGCCTTTTCCCGGAATACTCGGGTTGTAGCCCACGTTCATGGCACCGCCGTAAATACCGGAAGGCAAGTGAGCTCTAACAGCATAAACACCGGTTGCAGGAATGAGTTTGTAGGGGTCTTCTACCGAAATGTTGGCAGTTGGAAATCCCAGAGTTCTACCCAGTTTTCTGCCGTGAACCACCTTCCCGGATAGTGCATAGGGTTTGCCCAGTAATTGATTGGCCAGCGCCAGATCGCCGGACAAAAGTGCTTTTCTGATGCGCGTACTGGAAATCGCAATGTGCTCTATCTCACCTGCCGGAATTTCATTTACCTTGAAATTTAACATTTCTCCGTATTGGAGCAGGTCCGCAAAACTTCCCTCCCTATTTTTACCAAAACGGTGGTCATACCCAACAATCATTGTGCTCACATTAAGTTTGTCTACGAGTACGCCCCGAACAAAATCCAGCGGACTGAGTGCAGCTACCTCAGAGGTAAAGGGTAGAATGGTCAGGTGGTCAATTCCACATACCTCCACCATCTGTATCTTTTCATCCAGACTGCTCAGCATTCGCAAGGGGTTGTCATTGGGATACAGTACCAGTCGGGGGTGTGGGAAAAAGGTCAGCAACATGCTTTCCAGTCCGGATTGTTTTGCTTCGGCAACTACACTCTCCAGTACTTTCACATGCCCCAGGTGAACACCATCAAAAGTTCCCTGCGTAAGCACAAGGCCGCTAAACTGAGGTAAGTCATCCAGACTGTGGTAAACCTGCATACAGGTGCAAATTTCGGCCAAAACACGCAAGGGTAAAATTTTATATTGTTCACAACCGGCATGGTGTTTTCCACCTTACCTTTGGTACCTTTGCGCATCTGCATGCGATTATCGGCGATAATGATACTGATTGTAACAGGCCATCACTGGGTGTTTGCGCAGATTGGCGGGACCGGTATTTACAGGGTATTGTTGCAACCGGTAGGTGCCAGAGAGGCCGCTTGGGGTGGGTATTGTAACGCTTTTCGCGATAGAGACGTTACGCTGTTTGCACACAACCCAGCCCTTCTCAACAGTCAGATGCATCTAAGGAGCGCACTCAATTTCAATACGCATCTGAAGGGCGTGTGGACAGGCAATGCTTCGTTTGCCAAGAACATTAAACAGGGTACCGGGGGACTTCAGATTTCCTATATTAATTATGGAATGATGGATTCTTATGATGATGGCGGCAATCCTGAAGGGAAAATTCCGGCCAATGAAACTTCTGTAACCGTAGGATTTGCCCGTGAGATTAAACCGGGTCTCTATGCCGGTGCTAATGTGAAATTCGCATACAGCATTTTAGGACCTTACATATCCACAGGAGCTGCCCTGGACGCCGGATTGGTTTGGCGAAGTAAAGACAGTCTCTTTACCGCCGCAGCCGTAATACGAAATGCAGGTGTACAGCTGTTGAGCTATACTCCCGGTAGTCGAGAGCCACTTCCTTTTTCAGCAGAGCTGGGAGTGAATTTCAAGCCCCGTCACATGCCATTTCGGTTCAATATTACTGCTCACAATTTGCAAAAACCGGATATGACCTACAGCCAGTTTTTACAAAGTAATACCATTGACCTTAGTGGTCAGCCGGCTGCATCAAAGCGAGCCTCTATCGGTGATAAAGCATTGAGACATTTTACATTTGGAACAGAGCTATTATTGGGTAAAAACTTCGGAATATTAATGGGATACAATCATCAGAGGCGCAAAGAAATGACCCCAGACGTACGACCCGGTGTTGCCGGTTACAGCTGGGGTATGCAATTCCGTATCAGCCGCATACAGATAACCTATGCCAGCATGGCGTATTTTCCGGGTTTTAACGCCAATTTATTTACCTTCAGTGCAGCTCCATCAGATTTTCAGGTTAAAAAGTAAATTATTTGAAAAGCATCATCATTGCCATTGACGGACACAGCAGCTGTGGTAAAGGAACCCTCGCCAGACAACTTGCGCTTGCGCTCGGTTACAAGTTTATCGATAGCGGCGCCATGTATCGGGCAGTGACACTTCATCTGTTGAATACCGGTATCAATCCGGATGATGAGCAGGCGGTTGCTTTGGTTCTGCCCGATGTGATCATTGATTTTACAACCAATGCTGAAACCGGAAGAAACGATATCTGGTTGAACCATAAAAATGTGGAGAAACAGATTCGTACTTTAAAAGTGGCAGAATCAGTCAGCCAAGTGGCAAGGGTTTCTGCGGTGAGGCGCTATCTCGTTGCGCTGCAGCAAAAAATGGGGCAAGATAAAGGAGTTGTAATGGATGGAAGAGACATCGGTACTGTGGTTTTTCCGAATGCAGAACTCAAAATCTTCATGACAGCTTCTCCTGAAGTTCGCGCCATGAGGCGTTTTAAGGAATTATCCGACAGCGGTATCATCACTACCTATGAAGATGTTTTTACCAATCTGAAACATAGAGACCTTATCGACAGCAACCGAAAAGATAGTCCGCTTACTATGACAAGCGACTACAAATTGCTTGATAATTCGGACATATCCAAGGAAGAGCAGTTTGAGATGGCCATGCGATGGGTTGCAGAGGCAATGAGCTAACGCAATGTTCGAAGTAACTGCATGGGTATGGTAAACGCCCCGGCTTTGATCCAGTAAACACCATCGGCCATTTCAGCCGGCACTGAATATGTGCCACCTACCGCAGAGATTTGGGCGATCTTGCTGCCGGTCGAATTATACAAGTAAACAGTATTGGTATAGCCTTGTACCTGAAAAGTACCATCACTGGGGTTCGGATAAACCAATGACAATGCGTGTTTTGAAAACGGAATATTGAGTGTTGGGTCATATTCAAATGCTCCAACATTGGTGCCCGAACTTCTTGGTTTCCCATAAAAATCGATAGTGGGGGTATGTACAAATGCTTTTGAATATTGGCGCAGTGCTGAATTGGTTTTTGAGGGTACAATGGCACTAAACTGGTTGTTTGATACAGGGGGTATACTGCCCGGAATTGAAGTATTAATTGAGTCTGTCGCTGTTTTATTACTAAACCCATAGTTCCATAAATTCCCTGAAAAATCAATTACAGATGCTGAAGGATGCAAGGGTGAGAATACAGCAACGTATCCCCTAAGATTAGGATAAACAACTTTATCTACACTAAAGATGTTGTTCCAGATTTTGATGTTTTCCAGACGGGAATAGGTATTGATAATCGGATTGTAATAGGGAAATTGTGCATTGATTATGGGATGCTGCGAATTACTGTAACCAAGATATCCAATGCTGGTATTATTGAAGAAAAAGACATTTTTAATGCAGTTAATGCCTGGAATCTGTGTGCTGCCTTCCCAGAAATCAAGTGCAGATCCAACATCCTGCATCACATTGTTGTATATAAAAATACTATCAATGGTTGGATAATACTCAGTGTTAGTGAAGGGTGTTGCACATTTAATACTACAATTTTCGAATGTGCCCCCAGTTGTGATGTTATGGCAGGACCCCTCATTAGCAAGCAAAATAGCACAGGGACTC
>JBEDNI010000159.1:0-6193 GCA_041170685.1 Bacteroidota bacterium
TCGAAATCTCGCAGGCCTTCTACATGGCCCACCAGCTGGGCATGGCCACCGTCCTGTGGTGCTACACTCGCAACAACGCCTTCAAAGTAGGCGGCGTGGACTACCACGTCTCGGCCGATCTGTCCGGCCAGGCCAACCACCTGGGAGTAACCATACAGGCCGATATCATTAAGCAAAAACTGCCTACCAACAACGGTGGATATACCGCCATCAACTTTGGCAAAACGCATCCAAAAGTATACAGCGATCTCACCACAGAACATCCCATTGATCTTTGCCGTTACCAGGTAGCCAATTGCTACATGGGCCGTGCAGGGCTCATCAACAGTGGTGGTGAGAGCAAAGGCGCCGGAGATATGGCAGAAGCCGTGAGCACAGCCATTATCAACAAACGTGCCGGTGGTGCAGGACTAATCAGCGGACGTAAGGCCTTCCAGAAACCCATGGGTGAAGGGGTTGCACTGCTGAATGCCATTCAGGACGTGTATTTGGATAATACCATCACCATCGCTTAATTTTTTTCAGTAATATTGCTTCCGCATGATAGAATACGAAGAGGACGACTACGCTGCTGACAGCACCAAATGGTATCAGCGCAGATTGTCGGGTATCCTCACCAAAACCAAAGACAAAAAGGCCACCCCGGATGGGCTTTGGGAAAAATGTGGAAGGTGCAAAGCCATCGTTCCCAGCAAAGACTGGATGAACAACCATTATGTTTGTCCTCAATGCAATTACCATGACCGTATTGGCTCTCATGAGTATTTCGAAATGTTATTCGATAAAGGAAAATTTACCGAAATAGCTAAAAACCTTAGTAGTGGCGATCCGCTGGAATTTACCGACACAGCACCTTACAAAGACAGAACCAAAGTAGCCCAAAAAAAGACGGGCCTGAATGATGCCGTGAGAACAGCCACGGGAAAAATCAACGACCAGAAAATTGTAATTTCCTGCATGGATTTTGCCTTTATAGGCGGTAGTATGGGCAGCGTAGTGGGGGAGAAGATAGCCAGGGGCATTGACTATGCCCTGGAGCATAAAATCCCTTTTCTTATGATTTCCAAAAGCGGCGGAGCGCGCATGATGGAAGCCGCATTTAGTTTGATGCAAATGGCCAAAACGAGCGCAAAACTGGCCTTGTTGCATAAAGCAGGGGTTCCCTACATCTCTTTGATGACCAATCCTACCACAGGAGGTGTTACCGCGTCTTTTGCCATGCTGGGCGATTTTAATATTGCCGAACCTGAGGCGCTGATTGGTTTTGCCGGACCGCGTGTGATCCGTGAAACCATAGGTAAAGATTTACCTAAGGGTTTTCAAAGCTCAGAATTCCTGCTGGAGCACGGATTTTTAGACTTCATTGTACCTAGAACGGCTTTAAAGGAAACATTAAGCAACCTTCTCAGCATGATCTGGGATAAAAAAACAACTAAAAAAGAAACAACCTGAATATGAACTTTCCAGAAAATCTTAAGTACACCAAAGATCACGAGTGGATCAGCGTGGAAGGCGATGTAGCCACCGTTGGCATTACCGATTTTGCCCAGTCTGAATTGGGTGATATCGTATTTGTTGACATTTCAACCCAAGGCGAGAGTCTGAGCCAGCACGATGTGTTTGGAACGGTAGAAGCGGTAAAAACCGTGAGCGACCTTTACATGCCCATCACAGCACCCCCGAAAACGTAAACAGCGATGCCTACGGCAGTGGCTGGATGGTAAAGGTAAAACTCAGCAATGCCTCAGAATTGGACGGACTGATGTCAGCCGCTGATTACAAGGCCATGATTGGGGCATAATTAATCATTGCAACCAAAAGAGAATCCCGCACAATGCGGGATTTTTTTATGTCTATTTAAGATACTTGGTAATATGTTTCGTATCTTTGCACCCCCAATGGTCGGATGGCCGAGAGGCTAGGCACGGGTCTGCAAAACCCTCTACACCGGTTCGAATCCGGTTCCGACCTCAACCCAAAAGAAAGCGCCCCTCAAGGGCGTTTTTATATTTACCGAAAGGCAACGCAGCTCGCTGCAAGTTGACTTGAGGGAAATATAAAATAACGCAGTGTCTCGTTCTTTTGGGTTGTAACTCCCCCTTTTAAGGATGGGCGCAGCCAATCCGGGTTGGATTATAAGCTTGCGAGAGGCAAAAAGGTCCATAAAAAACAACCTTTGCAAAAGGTTGCATTCTGAAGTTTGTAACTCCCCCTTTTAGGATGGGCGCAGCCAATCCGGTTCCTAGATAGTTAGCAGCTCGCTGCAAGTTGACATGAGGAAAATAAAAAATAACGCAGTGTCTCTTTCTTTTGGGTTGCTACCCGAAGTCTCCCGACTTCGGGTTTAGTATTATTAATTATTTTCCTTAATGATTTTAGTCTCCCGACTTCGGGCCAGGTATTTATTTACCCAAAAACAACCTGGCTTTCTCCAGATCCTCCGGCGTATCTACGGCAGGGCTCTGCCACTGCGTTTCTGCCACCGCAATGTGGTAGCCGTTTTCCAGCCAGCGAAGCTGTTCCAGCTTTTCGGTCAGTTCCAGCGATGATGGTGGCAACAGCGTAATTTCTTTTAATGCAGATGTGCGGTATGCATACATGCCAATGTGCCTGTAATATTGAGGCTCAGAATCGTTTTCCCTGTTGAAGGGAATGCGGCTTCGACTGAAATACAGCGCCTTATCGTTCTTATCTGTCACCACCTTTACCACATTCGGATTGTACACATCCGCCGATTCATTGATTTTTTTCTTGAGGGTAGCAATTTGAACTTCGGGTTTTTCAAACATAGAAACCAGCGCTACTATCTGTTCAGGCCTGTTAAAAGGTTCATCGCCTTGAATATTCACAATCACATCCACATCAAACCCTGATTTATCATAGGCCTCCATGCATCGGTCTGTTCCACTTGGGTGCATCTCACTCGTCATGATGGCCGTTCCAAAACTGTTTACATGCGAGGCAATCCGCTCATCATCCGTGGCCACGGCTATTCCGGAGTGGCCCGGACAAGCAGATGCAGCTTCCCACACACGCCGTATCATGCTCATACCGCCTATATCTGCAAGTGGTTTTCCCGGGAAGCGGGTACTCGCATAACGTGCCGGAATGATGATGCAGAATTTCACGAAGCGAAATTAGTGCATTTGCGGAACTACAGTCCCAGCAATTTCATCATTTTATAGTAAATCTCTGTGTTTTGATAAACCCCGCTGAATACTTCTGCACCCGGCCCGAAGGCATATACCGGAACCGGTTCTGCGGTATGGTGCCCCGAACTAAAATGCATCACAGGCCGATTGTTGGCCTTGTCAAAGCCATGCAATGTCAGTCCGCCGCACTCATGGTCCGCGGTAATGATAACCAGCGTGTTTCTGTCTTTTTGGGCCCATTTCAGCACTTCGCCTGCGGCATTGTCAAAATCTATGGCTTCGGCAATGGTGTGGGCACTGTCATTACTATGGGCTCCCCAGTCAATCTGACTGCCTTCAATCATCAGTAAAAAGCCGTTTTTGTTTTTTGACAAATGGCGGATAGCGTGCATGGAACCCTTTTGCAATGTGGGCCCGCGTAATGGAGCCGGTAGGGGTTCTTTGAGGGTGTCTGTAAAACAGACCTGTCTTTTGCCTTGGTTTCTTTCCATGGCTTCGGAACCTATGGATACGGTGTATCCGGCTTTTTTCAACGCCAGGGTATCAAAATAGGGTAAACCACCACCCACAAGGATGGAGGCCGCAGGGTTAAGGGTCATATCCGCTGCAATCTGACTATACATTTTTCTGGATGGCTGGTGGGCGTAAAAAGATGCCGGGGTAGCATGGGGCAGTTCGCACGTAACAACAGCGCCTGTGCTGATTCCCTTTTCAAACGCCTCTTCAAATATTGTTTTTAAACTACTGCTGTCGGGACCCATCCCAATCATGCCATTACGGGTTTTTTTGCCGGTAGAAAAGGCGGTTGCACCTGCCGCGCTGTCTGTAATGTAATCGTCAAATGAAGCAGTAATGCTCAATCCAAGGGCTTTAGCATAATCGTAAATATTCAATTGCCCCCCTTTGGCTGTGTATGCGGCATACAAATGAACCAGCCCGGTTCCATCGCCTATCATCAATATGATATTTTTGGGCTTGCGTGGTTTATTGGGTACGGAAAAAGTGGCACCCATGCAGCCCATACACCACAGCATAATGGTAATTGTTTTCAAACTTTTCACCCTTCAAAATTACATCACAAAAGTTAACTTAATATTGCTAATGAAGGGAATGAAGTAACCTTCGTTATGGCAATTCCCTGTGTTTTTATTGTAAATTCGCAGCAACTATTATGAACGGTTTATTTAAAATTCCTTTTCCGATCAATGAGCATGTGAATGAATATGCACCGGGCACCAAAGAAAGAGCTGCACTGAAAAATGCTTTGCAGCAAGCCAGAAACAGGGTAGAGGATATTCCCATGTATATTGACGGTGCCGAAATTCGTACCGGCAATACCTTCGATATTTATCCGCCGCACGATAGGTCCCATAAAATCGGTTTTTATCACCGAGGTAATCAGCAACATGTAACCCAGGCCATTGATTCAGCACTCAAAGCCAAAGATCAGTGGGAAAATATGCCATGGGAACAGCGTGCAGCCATATTTTTAAAAGCCGCCGAATTGCTGGCAGGACCATACCGCTATGAAATCAATGCCGCCACCATGCTGGCACAAAGCAAGAATGCTTATCAGGCAGAAATTGACGCTGCTTGTGAGATGATTGATTTTCTGCGCTTCAATGTGCATTACATGGCAGAAATTTATGGTGAACAACCCACCGCCAACAGCAAAGGCATCTGGAATCGTTTGGAATACCGCCCGCTGGAAGGGTTTGTATTTGCACTTACCCCATTTAATTTCACCGCCATTGCGGGCAATTTGCCTACCAGTGCGGCCATGATGGGCAATGTGGTGGTATGGAAGCCCGCCGATACCCAAATCTACAGTGCCAATGTGCTGATGAAAGTGTTTAAAGAAGCCGGTTTGCCTGATGGGGTAATTAACCTGATATACGTGGATGGGCCTGAAGCCGGAGACGTAATTTTTAATCATCCTGAATTTGCCGGTATCCATTTTACAGGCAGCACAGGGGTTTTTCGTCAAATTTGGAATACCGTGGGTCAGAATATCGCGAAATACAAGAGCTATCCACGCATTGTGGGTGAAACCGGTGGTAAAGATTTTATTCTTGCCCATAACTCGGCTGATGTGGATGTGCTGGTGGCTGCCATGGTGCGCGGTGCATTTGAATTTCAGGGACAAAAATGTTCTGCTGCATCACGCACCTACATTCCGCGCAGTATCTGGCCTGCCGTTAAGGATAAGCTCCTGAAGGAAATGGCAACCCTGAAAGTGGGACCTACTGAAGATTTTAGCAATTTTGTGAATGCCGTAATTGATGAGCGTGCCTTTGATAAAATCAGTGCTTACATTGACAAAGCCAAACAGGACGGGGTAGAGGTATTGTGGGGCGGAAATTATGATAAATCCAAAGGATTTTTCATTGACCCTACCATTTTGATGGCGCCCAGCCCGGATTACACCACCATGTGTGAAGAAATCTTTGGCCCCGTGCTCACCATCTGGGTGTATGAGGACAGCGAATGGCCTGGCATCTTCAAAACAGTGGATAAAACAGGAGAGTATGCGCTGACCGGAGCCATTATTGCCCAGGATAGGTACGAAATAGCCGAAGCTACCCACGCATTGCGTAATGCAGCCGGTAACTTTTACATCAATGATAAACCCACCGGGGCTGTGGTGGGTCAGCAGCCCTTTGGAGGTGCCCGTGGCAGCGGTACCAATGACAAAGCCGGTAGCAAAGTGAACCTGTTGCGCTGGGTGAATCAGCGTACCATCAAGGAAACCTTTGTGCCAACCAAAGACTACCGATATCCTTTCCATTCAGAGTCATGATGAAATCTTCCGGTAGAATTACCGTCTGGGCAGTACTACTGTTTATCGGTGTTTCTCATCCGGATACATTGTTTTCTCAATGGTATGGGGAGGTGGCCTACCGTTACGGTGTAAATCAACAGGCGCCCTCCTCACTGGAGTTGGCACAACCCGTTCTGGAAAACGCCTTAACCAAACCCTACACATTGGGTGGGTATACCTTGTCTGCAGGATATAAATTTCGCCCCGACAGCATGATAAC
>JBEDNI010000160.1:0-4548 GCA_041170685.1 Bacteroidota bacterium
TCTCGCTAAAGCTGATGAAAGACTGCTGATTGCAAGAGACAGCAAGGCCATTACATCACAGATTTCAGACAGGGGCTTGCGCTATGACCTTACTGTGCCCCTTGCCCGCTATGTGGTCATGAACCGGGATAAAATCCATTTCCCGTTCAAACGCTACCAGATACAACCTGTTTGGAGGGCAGACCGGCCCCAGAAAGGCCGTTACCGCGAATTTTGGCAGTGTGATGCCGATGTATTAGGCAGTCAGGGTCTGAGCAATGAGGCAGACTTAATCCAAATCTATGACTCGGCTTTTTCGGCGCTTGATTTACAGACAACCATTCGCTTTAATCATAGGGGCATACTGGATGCATTCGCGCCCTGGTTAAGGGGAGCTGAAAACCACGCCCGGTTTATGCAGCTCATAGACAAGGCCGATAAAATCGGATTTGAAGGGGTTCTGAAAGAAATTACAGCAGAAAACCTGCCCAATGGTGCAGAAGCTTGGACATTCCTGCATGGCGTGAGCCAACTCTCAAGCACAAGTGAAAAAATCAATGCGTTGCAGAAACAGCCACACATAAACAATGAAGCCCTTACCAAAGGACTTGAGGAAACCAAAGCATTGCTGACATTGCTGCAAAACATATCCCTGTCTCAAAACCTAACGCTGGACGTTACCCTGGCACGAGGCCTCAGTTATTACACCGGCATGGTAATGGAAGTTGTGGCAAATGACACGCGCATTCCGGCAGACTTCAAGATTGGCAGTATGGGTGGTGGTGGTCGCTACGACAACCTCACAGGCGTTTTTGGCCTTAAGGATGTTACGGGAGTAGGCATCTCATTCGGCCTAGACAGAATCTATGATATCATGGAAGCTGCCGGACTATTTCCTGCCAATGCAAATCAAAGCACGGCACTGATATTTTGTTGCATGGATGAAAATGGAATGGGAACCGCTTTTTCATTGGCTAGCCAAATGAGAAACGCCAACATTGCCACTGAAGTTTATCCTACAGCTGTAAAACTTAAAAAACAGCTGGATTACGCCAACCACAAAGGCATTGTGTGGGCAGCCATTTTGGGCGAACAGGAAATAGAGAATGGAACGGTGTCCATCAAAAACTTAATCTCAGGCGAACAGGAAACCATCCCTCAGGACGGGTTATTATCCCATATTTCAAAATGACAGAAATACAAGAACAATATTCACTAAAATCCTTACTGGAATTGATAAAGAGCGGTGATAGAATTTGTTATTCTCCGCATATTTTGCAGAGAATAAACACTTCAGTATCAGCCCTTAGTGATTATTTACAGAATGGCAATCCGGCGGTATATGGTGTAAACACCGGTTTTGGTAGCTTACAACACATGCGTATTCCTGATAATGAACTGGAGCAATTGCAGCGCAACCTTCTGATTACGCATGCGGCAGGAACAGGTAAGCCCCTGGATACCGGGATTGTAAAAACCATGCTGCTGCTGAAGATCATCAATATAGGAAAAGGATACAGTGCGGTAAGAGCAGAGGTGGCCGAGAGACTCATATGGCATTATAATAACAACTGGATACCGGTGGTGCACGAACAGGGGTCGCTCGGTGCATCCGGTGATCTTGCTCCACTGTCTGAAATGTGCCTTCCCTTACTCGGCATAGGAACCCTGGTACACCCAATATTCGGCGCAAAAAGTGCGGAGAATGTGCTTAATGAAAACCACCTCACCCCCTTACTCCTAAAGCCTAAAGAAGCCCTTGCACTCATCAACGGGACACAATTCATGCTGGCCCATGCGTTGACGCTTGCGGAAGCCGCAATGAACATCCTTGAAAAACTGCCCATGGTAGCTGCGCTCAGTGCCGATACTTGGTTGTGCCGACAAGATCCTTTCAAACCTGAACTTCACAGGATACGTCCCCATGCAGGACAAATCTCAGCAGCAGAAAACGTCCTTAGCCGCCTTAAAAACAGCCCGATGCAAATGTTGCCACGCCCCGCTGTTCAGGATCCTTACAGCTTCAGGTGCATACCTCAGGTACATGGAGCCAGTATCGACGCGTTGAATCATTGTTTTTCCGTTTGGGAAACTGAGCTAAATAGCGTAACGGATAATCCCAACGTGTTTGCTGAGGAAAAAATGGTGCTTAGCGGCGGTAACTTTCATGGTCAGCCCCTGGCACTCACACTCGACTATGCAGCTATGGCACTGGCAGAACTGGCCAATATCAGTGAACGCCGCACCTACCTGCTCATCAGCGGACAGCGCGATTTACCCGCCTTTTTGGCCACCAATCCCGGCACAGACAGCGGTTATATGATAGCCCAATATACGGCCGCCAGCATTGTGAGCAAAAACAAACAATTGTGCACACCCGCCAGTGTTGACAGCATCGTGAGCAGCAACGGCCAGGAAGACCATGTGAGCATGGGAGCCAATGCCGCAGTTAAAGCCGTGCAAGTGGCACAAAACGTGAAGGAGGTTATTGCCATAGAGTGGCTGTGTGCCAACCAGGCATTATCATTCAGAAATGCAACCACCTTTGGCGAAGCAGAAAATTTGCGCATGCAGCTCAATCCTGATGACCATGCCCACATCCCCATGCACGAGCTGATAACCCGTTCCAGGGAATCGTTGTTTGGACGCTAAGGTTTGCCGATATATAGCTCTCTCGTCATTTTACGCCCCTTGGCAGAAAGCGAAACCTTGTAAACACCCGGCGGTATGCGATTGATTGGCAGGATTACTTCCTGTTCTTCTGCCGGTAGTGGATCGAATAGCTGCTTGTGTATAATTTGCCTGCCCCTGCTCATTTCCAGCGTGCAACTCTTGATACCCGGCAAGGCAAAATGCACCACAAATAAACCCGTATCGGGCAGCACGCCCATTTCCATGTAGGATGTTTTAGGCAGCGAGGCAGTCCGTTTCACAAAAGATTGGGTAAGCGCAGCCACCTTTACAGATGCCAGAGCAGAAGCATTGTCATAATGGGTAAAAGCGGCTCTTACAATACCTTTTGCAACGGCGATGCCAATGTAATCCCCAAAAAATATCTTTTTCCCCGGTGCACAAAATGACTGATTGGTGATTCGGTATTCCGTTCCGGGTTTACCCTTTATAAGGGGAATCATATACACATCGGTGTACATATTCGTGAGCGA
Organism: Bacteroidota bacterium; assembly: GCA_041170685.1. Taxonomy (GTDB): domain Bacteria; phylum Bacteroidota; class Bacteroidia; order NS11-12g; family UBA955; genus RGEC01. Next base: position 3,144 of record JBEDNI010000160.1, read on the forward strand.
ATGCCTTCGGTCATACCAAACCACATACACATTGTCATTGGCAGCATCCAGGGCCATGTGCGGCATATACTGATCTCTTCCGTTTCCGGCAGGATCTGAATTAAGCCGGCGTTCGGAAGACCAGTTTAATCCTCCATCATGGCTCGTTTTCATGAAAACATCGTAATCACCGCGGCTTTTATCGCCAAACACCAAATATAGGCGGCCTTTGGAATCACATTTCACAAAAGGCATGTTGTTGCTTCGCATCAAACCTGGAATATCATCAATGGCCCACCCGGATTGCTGATAGGCAATGATCCTGTCTTTGCCCCAGGTTTTTCCTCCGTCTGTGCTGATGTCCATCCAAATTTTATACTTTCCGGCCCACACACAGTAAATTTCTCCCGTGGGCCCTACAGCACAAGTGGCCCCTTCCAGCGTATTGTCGCCATCTTCCGCATCACCGCAGGAATCGCTCACCACAACGGTTGCAAACGTGTCTGCAGCGGTCCTGCGGTATGCAAACCGGATTCGGCTTGAATCACGGGAATCCTTACTTCCATATTTGTCAAATTCGGTCCAGGAAACGTAAATACTGCTATTATAACGGCTTTTATTGTTTTCATCTACAGCAATCCAGGGTTTATCCTGCATTTTACCCGGACGATGACCTATACCCACGCTTTTCCAGGAGCTTCCACCATCATCCGAAGTCTGCAGTACAATCCTATCAAAATGTTCCGGCCACTGCAGCGCAGCATTCTGAGCCAGACTTAACAAATAAAAGCGACCCTGTTTATCAATATGGGTTACCGGATCTCCATAAAAACCCTCGGCCGGCTTTAGGGCAATGGATTTCCAGCTTTGTCCGGCATCTTCAGAAACGAAAAAGTAGTTGGTATTGGACCCTAAAATCTGAATATTGGGATTTTTAGGATGGATGGAGATACTTGGCTCATTGGTCTCCAACCCTCCCGGGATCAAATCAATGATAGGCGTTTGTGCCAGCAGACTATTACCTGCCAGACAAAGCAACACAAACCCCCACCGGCCATGCATCACGCACCGGTACTAACTTCACCTCTTGCGGCAAGCCATCTTTCGGCATCCAGAGCCGCCATACAGCCACTGCCGGCAGCGGTAACTGCCTGACGGTATACTTTGTCCTGAGCGTCGCCTGCACAAAAAACACCTTCTACGTTGGTGTAGGAAGTACCAGGTTTGGTGAGAATGTAGCCCTGCTCATCCATGTTAATATATGGCTTAAATATAGAAGTGTTGGGGGTGTGTCCGATGGCAACAAAAAATCCTTTAATGGGGATTTCACGCGTTTCCCCCGATTGGTTATTCTTAACCCGCACTGCTTCCACGGTTTGTCCACCCAGAATTTCATCCGTTTCGGTATTAAACAACACCTCTATAT
>JBEDNI010000161.1:0-4523 GCA_041170685.1 Bacteroidota bacterium
GGGCAGTTGATGCTGCTGATTTGCTGTCAAGCCCCATTGCCGCTATTTATACCCCATTTTCGTTTATCCTGATTTATGAGGTTTACCTGCTCATTTTTTACTTGCCCAAATCGTTTACAACATACGTTGGCAAACAATATGAAATTATTGTTCTCATCATTATAAGAAGGCTTTTCAAAGATTTTTCTTCCCTTTCCATCACCACAGACTGGTTCAAAATCAAATATGATTTACAGTTTACCTATGATCTCATCGCAGCCTTGATTTTGTTCTATCTCATTTATTTATTTCAAAAAGAAGGGGCAAGGCGTTTTGGTCCTGCTGCTCACACATCTCAGGATGAGGCCGGAATCAACCGATTTGTCAATATCAAAAAAACGCTGGCATCGCTCTTAATTCCGCTGGTGCTGGTTGTTTCAGTATACTCTCTGGTAAACTGGCTATGGCTTACGCTCGGCATACATCAAGGCAGTGTTTATGCCTTCAGAAACATTAACAATGTATTCTTCGAGCATTTCTTTACCATATTAATCATTGTGGATGTGATACTGCTTTTGTTTTCGTTTTTCCATACCGATGAATTTCATAAGATTATCAGAAACTCAGGCTTTATTATTTCTACTATACTTATCAGATTGTCATTCTCAGTAGATGGATTACTGAATACACTGCTAATCCTTGCAGCCATCATCTTTGGGTTATTTATCATAAAAATTTACAATAAGTACGAGAAAACATTGGCATTAAGCCAAACAAACGGCTCTGAGGCAAATGGATAAGTACATTCCGATGTTAGTGGGTTTAATCTTTTAGCACACAGGTAATGACGAACTTTCTCACAGCCCGTTGGGAAAACCTTGTAATGGCCAATTATGCTGTGCCTCCGGAGGTGCTAAAACCCTATCTTCCGGCAGGGGTTGAATTGGATTTGTTTCGCGGCGAGGCCTTTGTGAGTTTGGTGGGATTTATGTTCAAAAACACCCGTTTGTTCGGCATACCCATTCCACTGATGGGCTCGTTTGAAGAAATCAACCTGCGATTTTATGTGAAGCGAACCGAAGATGGCAACCTGCGACGTGGCGTGGTTTTTATCAATGAAACCGTGCCTTACAAACCCGTGGCATGGCTGGCCAATAAGCTTTACAAAGAGCATTACACGGCAGTGCCTACCCGCAATCGCATCACTGAAAACCCATTGCTGAAACAAATTCAGTATGAATGGAAAGTAAACAGCCACTGGAATAGCATTCAGATAGATGCCGCCCCGCAATGTCAAGAGATGCAGCCCGGCAGCAAAGAAGAGTTCATTTTCGAACATTACTTCGGCTATACCCGTGTCAATCCGTTATTGACTCAAGAATACGAAGTGCAACACCCGCGCTGGCGCATTCATGGCATACACCATTACCACATTCATTGCGATTTTGAGGCCTGCTATGGCCCCGAATTCGCTTTTCTGAACAATGCCACACCTTCATCTGTTATGTTGGCTCAGGGATCGGACATAAGCGTAAAATGGAAACGAAGAAACATCAAAGGGTAACATTGCAGGAGGCTGACATTGACCGCATTATCGAGATGGCCTGGGAAGATCGCACGCCCTTTGAGGCTATCGAAGCGCAGTTTGGCCTGCCCGAATCGGGTGTCATTGCCGTCATGCGCAGAGAACTTAAGCGCAGCAGCTTCAATCTGTGGCGCAAACGGGTAAATACCGGCGTGAGCCAAAAACATGCACAAAAGCGCAATCCTGAAATTGAGAGATTTAAGTGCAGCAGGCAGAAGTCCATCTCCAACAACAAAATCAGCAAGCGCTAACATGCAAAACCTTTTCCCTGCCGCTTACAACGAGATTTTAGTAAAAATCGCAAATGTTGATCCTGTTGCTTATGGAAAATCGCGCAATCACATCCATGGCGCCGTTACCCGGCTATCGCCTTACATTTCCCGCGGGGTAATCAGCACCCGCCAGGTATTGCACAGCGTGATGCAGCGGGGCTATAAGCTGCCGCAAATAGAGCAGTTTGTCAAAGAACTTTGCTGGCGCGATTATTTTCAGCGTGTTGCGCAGCATAAAAATGTATCTGAGGAAATCCGCCACCCACAGCAACCTGTCAGCAACCGCCAAATACCCGCAGCAGTTTTAAACGCCACCACCGGCATACAGGGCATAGACAACGCCATTGCAGAACTCTACCAAACCGGCTACATGCACAATCACTGCCGCATGTACACCGCCTCGCTGGTTTGCAACCTGGCACAATCGCACTGGCTGCAGCCCGCCCAATGGATGTATTACCACCTGCTCGATGGCGACTGGGCCAGCAACGCTTGCAGTTGGCAATGGGTGGCCGGGGCCAACAGCAATAAAAAGTACTTCGCCAATCAGGAAAACATCAACCGTTATACCCATACCGCCCAAAGCGGCACTTTTCTGGATACATCTTACGAAAACCTGGAAAAAATGTCTATCCCCGTTGCGCTGTCGCAAACCGAACCTTTTCAAGGGCAAACGACGCTTCCGGCGCCCACATCCATCAATATCGATGCTGCATTGCCTACCTACATATACAATTACTACAACCTCGATCCGCTCTGGCATCAGCACGAGTCCGGCAACCGCATATTGTTGCTCGATCCCGATTTGTTTACACGGTTCCCCGTAAGCGAAAAATGCATAGCATTTATGTTGGCCTTGGGCCAAAACATACCCGGTTTGCGAGTGTTTGTGGGTTCCTTTCATAATCTGCTAAGCCAATATGGCTTATCCGATGTGTATTTTAAAGAGCACCCCCTCAATATGGGCTACCAAGGCACCGAAGAGCCCCGCGAGTGGATTGTGCCGGAAATCACCGGCTATTTTCCCTCATTTTTTGCCTACTGGAAAAAGGTAGAAAAGCAATTGTATCAAACACAGTAACCCATGCACATTCACCAGCAACAAATAGTACAGCTCGAGCAGCGCTACCGCACCACCTTCATCAATTCGCTGGCCGGTTACAGGCAGGCGGTGCTCGTGGGCACCAAATCCGTCCAGGGCATCAGCAACCTTGCCATATTCAATTCTCTCATACACCTGGGTGCCAATCCCGCTTTGTTTGGGCTCATTTGTCGCCCTGCGCCTGAAGGTGTAGAGCGGCACACATTGCAAAATATATTGGATACCGGTGTGTACAGTCTCAATTTTGTCTCGGCGGCCTATATGCAGCAGGCGCACCAAACCTCGGCCCGTTACCCTGCTCATGTATCCGAGTTTCAAAGTGTGGGTTTTGGCGAGTGCTATTTACCCGATTTTGCCGCGCCCTGTGTAGAGGAGGCCTTGGTGCGCATTGCCATGCAGTTTCGGCAGCTCATTCCCATTGAGTTGAACAATACCGCACTCATCATTGGCAGCATCAGTCAGGTAGAATTCAGTGGGGTAGAGGTGCAGCCCGATGGTTTTGTGAACCTGGAGCCCGCGCAGGTGCTCATCAGCCAGGGCCTCGATGCGTATTTCACCGGCAGTGGGCTGGGGCGGTTGCCGTATGCCAAGCCGTAGTTGTCGTGTGGTTTGTCGTATGGTCGTGTGGTTGATGTCCCCGCAACCATTATAATGCGTAATGATAATTTTTTGCGCCATTTCCGGCCATTCGCTTTAGGGCGGCTTCGGTTTGCGGGCGGTTGCAGCGGTTGCGGGGGCTTCCTGCCGGTCGCCTCCTCGCGCGCTTAACCGCATCCGCCTCCCTCGCCGCCGCTGCCGCTGCTGTCCGGGGCGGTGGAAGCGGCCCAAATACCACCCAGATTTGCACGCATTTCAGCAACGAAGGCATATGCAACATTCACAGTCCGTCCGTTAATTTGTAATAGCTATATTTGTTTGGTATGTTTGAACATAATACGCTACTAAACTTCGCCTAGCGCACCCTATAGGATGATATTGGCAAAATAAAGTTTCGTGTCTAAGTGAGTTAGCACTCATATTATGAAAAAGGCCCTGCTTAACATATTAGTATTCATTTCGACAATTTCGATTTCACTTGGACAATCAAGTTTTTACGACAGACTTGCGGACTCAACTTTGACATTGACTAAACAAATTGTTCGTTATGACCCGGCCTACTTTCAGCTTGACTATCCCAATGGTGATGTTCCTTTTGACAAAGGTGTATGCACAGACGTAGTAATTAGAGTATACAGAAAACTTGGAATTGACTTACAAAAAGAGGTTCACGAGGACATGAAATTTAACTTTTCAAAATATCCAAAAAATTGGGGACTATCTCAACCTGACAAAAATATTGACCATAGAAGAGTTCCTAACTTAATGACATTTTTTACAAGACATGGGACAACAAAACCAATTACAAGAAACCCAATGGACTTTTTACCTGGAGACATTGTATGTTGGAACCTTGGTGGTGCAGTGACACATATAGGAATAGTGGTAAAAAAGAAATCCGAAGACGGACAAAGGCATTTAATCGTTCACAATATTGGCAGTGGACAGGTCATCGAAGACTGTTTGTTCAACTTCAAAATAATTGGAC
>JBEDNI010000162.1:0-4516 GCA_041170685.1 Bacteroidota bacterium
AAATGGGGCAGTCTACATTTTTAAAAATATGTATGATAAAAAATGGATTTTGGAAGTTCGGAAATATCTAACGGACATAGGTAAATGTTCTTTGCCCAATTATCATTCCATTGAGGCAGGAGCCCCTAATTTTCACCGGCTGAACAGGTGGGACGAACGGGCCTATGTAAAAGGGTGTTTTCATCAGTTTGTTTTTTTTCCATGGAACCAGGATATATTAAATTTTTTTGAAGTATTGAAAGAGGGTTTTTATCTGAAAAATGCCATCAATGGCCTTCCTAAAAATAAATTTATGGGAATGGTGCCTGAGGATGGCTGCACAGCCCGCCTGTCGTTTCAGTTTTATCCCAAAGGTACAGGCGGCCTCAATAAACACAGTGATCCGGTTGATCATCATCAGCTCACCGTACCGCTTTTAATCATGTCTAAAAAAGGGGAAGATTTTGAAACCGGTGGGGTTTATGTGGAAGGAGAAAGAGGCGACCAGATTTTTGGTGATGATTTGTGCGATATAGGAGATGTAATCTTCTTTAATGCACAAATACCTCATGGGGTTCAAAAAATAGATGAACATAAAGCTGCCGACTGGTTATCATTTGAGGGCCGCTGGATGATGATTTTTGCCACCAATAAGGTTGCCGGAAATCACAGTGTAGCCGATGCTCTGGATTTAGAGAATAAATGAGGCCTTCGCCCAATCAAAAAAAGAAACTCTTAATGTTAGGTGCAGGAACCTGGCAGGTTCCGTGGATCCGGAAAGCGGTTTCCATGGGCATTGAAGTTTGTGCAACAGACTGGTCCTCTAACGCAGAGGGAAAGCCATTCGCCCATCATTTTGAAGCCATTGATTTAAAAGATAAGGAGAAAACACTGCAATGGGCCCTGGAACACCAAATAAACGGGGTGCTCACGGCTGCGGATATCGGAGTACCTACCGCTGCCTATGTGGCGGAAAAAATGGGTTTACGTTTTCATAGTGAGGTATTGGCCTTGCGCGCAACCAATAAGTATGCGATGAGACAACATGCGTTAGAAATTGGCTTGCCCGGCCCTGAATTTTACTGTGTTTCATCTGATACGGATGCCATAATCAGTGCCGGAATGCTGGGTTTCCCCTTGCTTGTTAAACCGGTGGATAGCCAGTCTTCACGAGGGGTCTCCGTAGTAAACAACGAAGAAGAATTGCTGCTCAAGTTTTCAGAGGCCATGCAGGCATCCATATCCGGAAGGGTAATGCTGGAAGAAATGATGACAGGTACAGAAGGTTCCGTGGAAGCGCTGGTTCATGATGGCAAGCCCTACATACTTGGCGTATGCGATAAAATAAAATCTGCATTGCCGTACCGGTATGACCTGGAACTCAACTATCCGGGATCTTATACGTCCTCACAACAGTCATCCATTATAGAATTTGTAGAAAAACTGGTAACGGGTTTTGAGATTAAAAACGGGGTAATCCACATAGAAATCATGGTAACGGGCGATAAGGTTCAATTGATTGAGTTTGCTGTAAGGGGCTGTGGAAGCAAGGTAATTACTCATTTGATGCCCGCCATGAATGCGTTTGATGTCATGGGATGGGTGATTGAAAACGCATTCGAAACAATGCCGGCCCCTATCCTTCAATCCGGCGGTGCCGGCGTATTAAAATTTATCATGCTATCTTCCGGGAGGATAAGTAAATTGCATGGCGTTGAAGCCATGAAAAATTCAGAGGGTGTTTTGGATGCAGACCTGGAAAGAAAAGAGGGGGATATATTGGGTGAGGTTGCCGATGGAAGAAGCAGGCCGGGTTATTTGTTGGCGGTGGCCGAAAACCGGGAAACATTGAATCAAAGGGTGCAAAACGCCCTGAACAAACTGGAGGTTGTGATTGTCTGAAAAAACCGTAGACATATTGGATTGCACCATACGTGACGGTAGTTATGTCATAGATGGACAATGGACGGCTGAAGATGTTCGTGATATCACATCCGGCCTGGCTGAGATGGGTTTCAGGTATATCGAAATAGGCAATGGCATAGGCATGGGCGCCACCCGCAAAGGGGTTCGTTCCATATTAACGGATGAACAATTTGCCGGTATAGCCGTATCAGTGAAAAAAAATGCGGCTGTGGGCTTTTTCTTCATCCCCGGTGTAGGCACCCTTGAAGACATACGCCTGGCTGCCGAATGGGGTTGTGATTTTATTCGGATAGGTACCGATGTTTCAAAAAGTGAGACGGCTGTAGAGTACATAGAATTCGCAAAAAATGTGGGGCTGGAAGTTGGATATAATTTTATGAAATCCTATGCTGTAACACCGTATGAATTGTGTAAGCGGGCAATGACCATAGAACAAGCAGGTGCAGATGTAATTTCATTGGTAGACAGTGCCGGTGGAATGTTGCCTGCCGAGGTGGGCCACTATATTGAAATGATGCACTCGGGCCTCAAAACCCGCATTGGGTTTCATGGACATAATAATTTGCTATTGGCCAACGCCAACAATATAGCAGCCATTGAAAATGGAGCCTCCGTGGTAGATACGACCCTGATGGGCATGGGCCGCGGTGCCGGTAATGCCCAAACGGAAAGCATGCTGGTTATTTTGGAAAAAATGGGGAAATCATGTGGTATTGATCCGCTAAAGGTTGCCCGGCTGAGTACACAATATATCAGCAATCGCAGCAACGAACTGAAAGGGTCTGATGATTTGCAGCTGGTGATGGGCTACGCCCAGTTTCATGATTCCTACTTACATGTGATTAATGAAATGGCCGAAAAATATGCTATAGATTACCGTACACTCATCATGGAGGTAAGTAAAATTAATAAAGAAAATCCTACGGCAGAACTCATAGAATCAGTGGCCCAAAGTATAAAAGGGATGGCAAACGCAGGGGTTTACTACCCCAAAACGTATCAAAACAAATCATGATGACAGAGCAGCAGGCAGAGGCTATTTTTACGGAAAGGGTGCAGGATGTTAAGACGCTTTTCAAGAAGACGGGCAAACCCCCTGTGTTGGTTATACAGCAATATCCGGTTTCTGATGAGCATGCCATACAAATTCCGTATATCCGTGAAAGCGTAACCAATTTACTTGCTTTTGTAGAGTTGTCTTCAGTATCATTTCTTGAGACCGTTATCCGGCTTTCCGGAGGAGTGTTTTCGGCAGTAGTGTTTGATATTGACAGAAAAAGGGAAAATTCAGAACAACTCATTGCTGCCATCAAAAAAGATTGGCCCGGCTCCGGTCTTTTTATGTACAGTGATAACCAGACATGGGCAGATTCCGCCATTCAATTGATTCAGCGACTTCTTGGTGATATCAGGGGTATGAATGTGTTGCTTACCGGAACAGGGAGTTTACATGAAATACTTCATTGGAAACTTACACAGTGGGGCGTGCAAACATCTGCTTTGCCTGTTGCCAGTCAGCAATATGATATTGTAGTGGGCGGCGGTATTAGAACCACAACCCTTTTACAACTTGACAGGATGAATATCCATGCCGGAACCACTTTTTTTGATGTAGGCATTGGAAATTTCAGCACTGAGGTTTTGCAAACCGCCCGGAATATGAATTGTGGAATTTACAGGGTAGATGTGCGGGCCGGATTATCCAGTCTGGTTATGCATTTGCTGGAAACAGACGATTTGGTTAAACACGTAATGGGAGCCGGAACCATGCAGGGGATTGATGTGGTTGCGGGGGGTACTATGGGTAAAGACGGGGCCATTATTCTTGACAACATCAATCAACCTTCAGCCATTATTGGTGTAGCCGATGGCCGGGGCAATGTGCGCACACCCCGAGAGGAAGAGGCAGATAAAATACGGTTGATAAAAAAATTATTGTCACAGCAACCATGACTTCAAACCCCATGATATCCATCGTTTCGCCGGTTTACAAAGCCAAAGAAATTGTACCGGAACTGGTAAAACGCATTAAAGAGGCGGTTGAGCCCGTTACCCATCAATTCGAAATTATATTGGTAGATGATCGTTGTCCAGATAACTCATGGCAGGCCATTGTCAGTGAAGGCATGAAAGATAACAGGGTGAAAGGCATTCGCTTGAGTCGCAATTTTGGACAGCACAATGCCATTGCCGCCGGATTTGAACACGCCAAGGGTGAATTTGTAGTGCTTATGGATTGTGATTTACAGCACGATCCGGAGTATATACCCGCACTGCTGGCAAAACAAAAAGAAACAGGGGCGGATATTGTTTTTGCACGGCTTATTCAAAGGGAGCACAGTGCATGGAAAAACGTTACTTCAAAGGGTTATTTCAGGTTTTTAAAAACAATCAGCCATTATGATATTGACCCCAATCTTTCTAACTATTCTTTGCTTACACGCAAGGTAGTAAATGCCTATCATCAGTACAGAGATTACCATAAAACCTATATGTGGGCCATCCAGTGGGCTGGCTTTGATAGGGCCATTGTTGATGTGGAACACAGAGGTCGGTATGCAGGTAAGAGTGCTTACAATTTTCGCAAACTAATTACCCTTGCACTTAATAC
>JBEDNI010000163.1:0-4507 GCA_041170685.1 Bacteroidota bacterium
AATAGAAGTTTCCTAAACTTTTGATACAGGTTCGATTCCTGTCGAGGTCGCTTTTTGATGTGAGCCCCGCCCATTCTTGGGTCTCTGACCCTTTAGAATGGCGAGGGTCCACGACACACTAAGCGGTCTTTAACGCGCAAGTGTGTCGGGATTCGATTCTCGCCGAGGTCGCTTTTGATACAGGCCCCGACATTTAAGGGCTTGTGGCCCGTAAAAATGTCGAGGGTCCTCGTCGTTCTAAGCGCCGTTTAGGCGCAAGAACGACGGGATTCGATTCCTGTCGAGGTCACTTTTGATGTTAGCCCCGCCCATTCTTGGGTCTCGGACCCTTTAGAATGGCGAGGGTCTACGACACACTAATCGGTCTTTGACGCGCAAGTGTGTCGGGATTCGATTCTCGCCGAGGTCACTTTTGGTTCTCACTTCTTCCACCGCGCCAGCCGTGGTATGCCCCGTGTGGCAAGCCAGGCAATAAAACCGTTCATGCCGCTATTTTTCATTTGTTGTATGCAGAAAACCTGCATCTTTTCTGCCGTATTTATCTCTTTCGGAGTTAAAAACACACCATTTTGATAACACATCGAACAATACTTAACACTTTTGGATCCATCTTTCTCCAAGCCGCCACCTTGTTTGTCCTTGGCCAGTGGATACCCACAACTTTGGCAGAATTTGTAGGTTTTCGTTTTTGACATGGGTTTGGGTTTTTACTTTGGCAATTTGCGTAAAAACCAAGTTACGTTGGCTGATAAAAGGACTATACCAGCAATAATTTCGTCATAAGGGTTGTTTTTCGTGTTTTTTGTAACAAAGTGAGGGTAGTTTTTGGGTTATTTTGTAACAAAGTGAGGGTAAAACACCTGTTTAGCTTACTCACATTGGGAAAAAACGGTTAAAATTCAATGGTTTGCAGGGCTGTCTGTAGAAAAACGGCCTTTTCTATTCAGCCAATTGCCGAAAACAGCAAAATTCGGGGAATATAATCACTCCGCTTTTCTAAACCCCCCGACTTCAGACACAACCCTCACCTCCACCCCTGTGGGTTCCGTGCAAATTCCAGCACCGGCTGCAGTTGCTGGGCGGGTAAAAAACCCTCATTTACGGCTACTTCGCACAAAACACCAAAATTACTGATGGTGTAGAAAGGTATGCCGGCGTCCTTAAAACGCTGTTCAGCATCTGCAAACCCGTAGGTAAACAAGGCAAGCAACCCCACCACTTCTCCGCCGGCCTCCCTTACCGCATCGGCGGCCTGTAGACTGCTTTTGCCCGTGCTGATGAGGTCTTCAATCAACAGCACCTTGTCGCCCGGCTTCATGCGCCCCTCTATCTGGTTTTTTAATCCGTGCTTTTTGGGCTCCGGCCGCACATAGCAATAGGGCATGTTCAACACATCGGCCGCCAGCGCCCCGTGGGCAATGCCCGCCGTGGCGATTCCTGCCAGCAATGTCGCTTCAGGAAAATGCGCCTGCGTCATTTCTGCCAGCGATTTTTTAACCAGATCCCGCACCTCCGGAAATGAAAGAACCATGCGGTTGTCACAATAAATGGGCGACTGTATTCCGGATGTCCACGTGAAGGGGTGGTCGGGATTGAGTTTTACAGCGTGAATTTCCAAAAGAAATTTTGCTAACTTTGCAGCTCTTTGGTCCATGGGCCCGCAAAGCTATAAAATATACTTCAACGATGGCGCAATTGTCATTGCCGATTCTCCATCTGCGTTTAAAGGGGTGCCTAATCTGTTCTATATCGATGATGATGAAATCCATAAAAGTTTCAACATCCTCACATCCTCAGTAAGCACCGGCAAAGCCCTGAATTACGGGCTTATTAACCCCGATCCGGAACAGGCATTTCGCGATTTTCTGGAAAATTATACCGTCATACAGGCCGCCGGTGGGTTGGTTCTAAACAAAGAAAACCAGCTGTTGACCATCAAGCGCAATGGTATGTGGGATTTGCCCAAAGGCAAAATTGAACGCCATGAGGACCAGCGGGCAGCCGCCCTGAGGGAAGTGATGGAAGAAACCGGTCTGAATATGCTCAACATTTCAGACAAAATCGGTGAAACCTATCACGCCTATTTTGAAGACGATATTGTGCTGCTGAAAGAAACCCACTGGTATAAAATGAATAGCAGCGGTAAAGGCAAGCTAAAACCACAGGAAGAGGAAGGGATTTCAGAGGTAAAGTGGGCAGACCTTGAGTGGTTTAAAAGGCCTGAATTCGATACCTACCACAGCGTAAAAGATATCATAGGAAAATTTCTGGTATTTGAAGCGTCAAAAACGGAAGAATAATCTTTAGGCCCTCACCTGAGATGGCACAAATCGGGTGTAATCACCCTGATAAACAATCAAGTCTCTAACCAAACTGCTTGATATATAACTCACTTCAGGTGATGTTATTACGAAAATAGTTTCAATCAATGGATTAAGTTCTTTGTTGAGCTGGGCAATATGGGCTTCGTAGTCGTAATCGCTGCCGTTTCGAAGCCCCCGCAAAATATAGCTGGCACCGACCTCTTTGCAGAAATCGACCGTAAGTCCGCTGTAAGAAGCCACAGAAATGCGCGGTTCCCATAAAAATATATCCTGTATCCAGGAAAGCCGTTTTTCTGTGTCGAACAGGGTTTGCTTTTTGGTGTTTTCGCCTATGGCAATCACAATTTTATCAAACAGCGGCAAACTCCTTTTGATTACATCCACATGCCCGTTGGTGATGGGGTCGAAGGTGCCCGCAAATACCGCAATGCGCTTTTCCATAAAACAAAGTTAAGGGATAAAAATGCCAATTGCGGAACTTCCGTATTTGCGTGTTTCCACCGGAGGGACCGGAAAAACCATCCCTGGGCGGTGTTCGAGCACAAAAACCCCGCCCGGCTTTAATCTGGGAAGGGCCAGCTCCGGGAGTTGCACCAGGTTGGGCAAATCGTAAGGAGGGTCGGCAAAAATGATGTCGTACATCACCATGTCATCGCCAAGGGTTTTAAAAACATCGCCCTTATTTATTTGCCAGTCAGGCAGGTTCTTTTCTTTCGAAATTACTTGCTGATATCGAATGTTTTTTGTATCTTTATCTACCGACAAAACCGATGCAGCCCCGCGGCTGAGAAACTCCAGCGCCATAATTCCCGACCCCGAAAACAAATCCAGCACGGTTGCACCGCTTATCTCATAGCGGTGGGTCAGATAGTTCATCAGGGCCTCACGCACAAAATCTGTAGTGGGCCGCACATGGGCCGCAAAACCGTTTTTCAGTATCTGACCCTTTAGGGTGCCGCCGGTAATCCGCATTGCGAAAGGGTAAACAATAATAAAGAAATGTCAGCGTGCGGCGGGTATTGGTCCATTGGGTATGGCAATGAAAATCGGAAAGGATTTACTTGCGGAACAAAACGGCCAAACTGTTGCAAAAGTCCGGGGAGCACAGTGGCATCCGAGAGCACGGATAACGCAATGTCTGTGGAAGAAATTCCGGCCCTTTTAAAGGGCGCCAGCGCAAAATAAAGGGCCTCTGCCTCATTGCCGGCCGGGAAAGTATTCAATAGCAAGGGTTTCTGTTCAGAAAAGGCGGCCACCGTTATCTGTTGAGCATGCACATGTACCAACGCAAAATAGGGGGTGGTTTTGGCGGCTTCAAAGGCCAGCCGAAACAGGGGCAGCGCTGCAGGTATAGACGGGCCTTCAGCACACATAACAACGAATCCCCCTTCCACAGGGATTTTCTGCATGGGTTCTGATAATCCAGGATAGTCTGCATCCTGAAAAACATCAGGGACCAATGTATATGCGGCATCAAAATTTAGGGTAACCGCTTCATTATGGGGCTTTTCGGCAGCCTCATCCGCAGCTGTGCCTGAAATAAGATGCATAACCATTTCGCCGTCGGCATCAAAAGCCATGACATGCTTTTTTTGACCATGCTCATACCGAAACCATTGCACGGCTGTGCCTTCATTTTTTCTAAAATCCCAAAACCGTTGCATTAGGGCAAATTTCAGCATTCCTGAGCTTTAAAACCTATTTTTGCTTCAATAATTTCATCTGAAGATGCGTAAAACTGTATTAGCAAGCTGCCTGTTAATGGCCATAAACGGACTTTCTGCCCAGTTGTTGCCATGGGCAAAAGGAAACACCTATCGCAGTGCAGACAATCCGCTGTACTGGAAAAACAAAAAACCCTATGAGGGCTATTGGCAACAGGATGTGTATTATCAAATTAAGGCAGATTTGAACGATGTGGATGAAACCATCACCGGTACACTGCGGCTGGTGTATTATAACAACTCCCCCCACGCCCTTTCAGAAGCGTACTTTCACTTGTATCAGAATGCTGTGCAACCCGGTAGTCTGGTGGACGAACTGTACAACAAAAACAAAACCCCCCACATATTTGGTCCTTATGAAAAAGAAAAAAAAGGAACCGAGGTGTTTTCTGTGCTGGTGAATGGAGCTGCGGTAGATTTTAACATAGACTACACCGTGCTAAAAACAGCGCTGGACAA
>JBEDNI010000164.1:0-4502 GCA_041170685.1 Bacteroidota bacterium
GGCGGCAATGCACCCGGAATGGCACCCACCATCACTGCGAGTGGTGTTACGCCTTTTAATGGCGTATAAACAAAAACATACAATACCAAAGACAAAGTTCCCAGGATGGTGGTCAGCAACGGGGCTGTAAAGAGCAGCACCGCAATTCCAAACAGGCCACAAAACAGGGAAAATAATCTCGCCTGCGCTTCACTGAGGCGACCCTCCACAACAGGCCTGCTCTGAGTTCTGGACATTTGGCTGTCTTGAGATTTCTCCAGCAATTGATTCAGTCCATTAGAACCGAATACAATAAACAATCCTCCCACCAACACTCCGGCAAATACAATCCAGCTGAAGCCGTTCAGGCTGCCATCCGTGGAATTGAACTTACAACCCAGCACATAGCCAAACACAGAAGTGGCAACCACAGTAGACGTGAGGCGGAATTTTACCAGATCAAAATATGCTTTAAGGGTGCTTTTCACAGGTTGGTATATTAACATTATTCAAGCCCAATGGGTTTGGCAATTCTCCAATAAAATATCAAAATGGGCAAACTGGCGCCTAGCACGATATGCAATACCTGGGTTACCGGCGGTAAAACATAATTGATATTGATGGCTCCCAACACAATCTGACAAAACGCCAGGCAGCCGACAATGCCAAAAGCACGTGCTTGAACAGGGATGCTTTTTTTACCCGATTTCCACAACCAGAAAGCATATACCATAAAAATAACCGGCATATATCGGTGCAAGGCAAAAGATGTGCCCATGGCAGACCAGTTTAATATCCCGTCTTTGGCAAGTGCGCCCGACAAAGAGAGCGACTCTACATTTTCACGGGCCAGCGTTCCAAGAAACACGATAATCAAGGAGAACAGCAGTAGAATACTCCAATATGTATTTTTCTTTTTCTCCCTTGGGGCAAATACAAATCCCAAGTGACTATTCAGCGCAAGCATAAAAAGGTAAATACTGGAAAAAGACAGCATAAAATGAATAGAAACAATTCCGGGTAACAGGTTGGTGGCCACCACGATGCTGCCCAGCCAGGCATTCAGCAGCAGGGCTATTAAACCCAGGGTAGCAAATACAAACACCTTTCTCGCAGTGTTTAAAAAACGGAAAGAAAAAAGCCAGAAAAACAAGGCAAACAAGCCCGCAAGCACACCAAACAGGCGGTTTATATATTCTATCCATGCCTTAGTAGCATTAAAGGGTTCAGGCTGAAAGATGCCCTTATTGTTTCGAATTTCAGCAGCCTTTTTTTCCCATCCAAGTTTCTCCAGCATGTTTGCAAAGCGATTTACTTTTTGAATGCGTTTTTCAAGAAAAACCTGCATATAGTTTGGTGGCAACTGACAATCGCAAGTAGGAGGTGCGATCAAGCCAAAACACTTGGGCCAGTCAGGGCAGCCCATACCGCTGCCGGTTACCCGCACCAATCCACCCAGCAGAAACAATAAAAAAACAGACGAACAGGCGAGAATACCTATTCGTCTGAAAAAAATATCGGAGAATATTCGTTGCAGTGCAGACAAGGACCTATCAGCTCCAGCCAAACACACGCTTGATGGCGGCAAACATTACGTTTTCCGCTACTTCTTCTTTCTTGGTTGATTTACGCTTGGGTGCAGAACCATGTCCATCACCTCCGGTACCGGCATTATCAGACTCATCGGGCACGTACTGCGGGAAATAGTCATCCTCACGGTCGGGACGGCTATACTCGTAGGGACCACGATATACCTCAGGAATGGCACCGGGCCAGTTTCCGTGAAGGTGTTCCACAGGTGCGCTCCACTCAAGCGTATTGCTCTGCCATGGGTTCTGCTCGGATTTCTTACCACGGAAAATGCTGTAAAAGAAGTTCCACAGGAACAGCAATTGTGCTGCACCCCCTACGATGGCCGCAATGGTCATCATTTTATTTACATCCATCCACACGTCAAACTCTTTTACCAGGGTAAACATATAGTAGCGGCGGGGCACACCGGCCAGACCCATAAAGTGCATAGGGAAGAACACCAGGTATGCAGTGATGAAAGTAATCCAGAAGTGGAACTGTCCCAACGTATTGTTCAGCATACGGCCATACATACGGGGGAACCAGTGGTAGATACCCGCAAACATTCCAAAGATGGCCGATGAACCCATTACCAGGTGGAAGTGAGCCACTACAAAGTAGCTGTCGTGAAGCTGAATATCCAGTGCGGCATTACCAAGGTAAATACCGGTGAGACCGCCTGAAATAAAGAACGAAACCAAACCTATCGAGAATAGCATGGCCGGTGTGAATCGCAGGTTGCCTTTCCACAGGGTGGTAAGATAGTTAAATACTTTTACTGCCGAAGGCACCGCAATTATCAGCGTGAGTATCATAAACACACTGCCCAGGAATGGATTCATACCGGTAATGAACATGTGGTGACCCCAAACGATGAACGACAGGAATGAAATGCCCATCAGCGAAATTACCATGGCGGTATATCCAAAGATCGGCTTACGGGCGTTGGTAGAAATAACCTCAGAGGTAATACCCAAAGCAGGCATCAGGATGATATACACTTCAGGGTGACCGAGGAACCAGAACAAGTGCTGATAAAGCACAGGGCTACCACCGATGTTTTCCATGGCACCTACCCCCTCCAGATAAATATCGGAAAGGTAAAATGAAGTTCCAAAGCTTCTGTCAAAAATCAGGAATAAACCTGCACCCAACAATACGGGGAATGATAACAGACCCAGAACAGCGGTAAAGAAGAACGCCCAAATGGTAAGCGGCATGCGGTTCATGCTCATACCCTTGGTACGCATGTTCAATACAGTACTGATATAGTTAATACCACCCAACAGGGCAGATACAATAAACAACACGATGGCCACCAGCCACAGGGTCATTCCAAGACCGGAACCCGGCATGGCCTTTTCCAGGGCACTCAGTGGAGGGTAAACGGTCCATCCGGCAGACGCAGGACCTGTTTCTACACCCACAGAGATAAGCAAAACCACTGATGACAGGAAAAAGAACCAGTAGCTGAGCATGTTCATGAAGGGCGATGCCATGTCACGGGCACCCACCTGTAATGGAATCAGCAAGTTGGAAAATGTTCCGCTCAATCCGGCGGTAAGCACATAAAACACCATGATGGTACCGTGAATAGTAACGAGACCCATGTAGAAGTTGGGGTCCAGTTTTCCATCCTGGGCCCATTTGCCCAAAAGCATTTCCATGATGCCAAACTTCTCATCGGGCCATGCCAGCTGCATGCGGAAAAGAAGAGACATAACCAGTCCAACAATACCCATTACAATTCCTGTTATCAGGAATTGCTTTGAGATCATTTTGTGATCCATGGAGAACACATATTTGCTGATAAAGCTTTCTTTGTGCTCGTGATGATCGTGGCCGTGGTGGTGGTCTGTATGTAAAGCTGCGGTGCTCATATTAGTTTACTTTTCAGATTAACGAATGGTAACAGTATTGGGTTTAACAAGGGTTGAAGAATCCTGCGTATTGTTGGGAGTTGGAACAGTAGCAGGAGGAGCCACGAATGGTGCCTGGGTGGCCATCCAGGTATTGTATTCTGCCTCTGAACCTACTACGGTGATTTTAATTTTCATGTTGTAGTGGGCTCCGCCGCATATTTTGTTGCAATACAGGTAGAAGTCAAAGTCTTTGTTATTCTTCTCTACCCGGGCTTCTTCGGTGGTCTTGTTGGGCACAAAGGAAAACCAGGTTGCCATACCGGGCACTACATTCATCTGACCGCGAAAATCCGGAAACCATGCAGAGTGAATCACATCCCTGGCACGGAAGTTAAAGGTGTAGGACTTACCCTTTACCAATACAACTTCAGTGGTGATTTTATCATCGTTGGCAGCACTGTTAAAGACTTTCTGATCTTTGCGATAGGTAGTGATTCGGCTAATAGTTGTATTCTTGCGACGAAGGTCTTTGTTCAACTGCCTCACATAGGCACCGGATTCAGCCTCTTCCATTTTGGTTTTTAACTCTTTGTAAACCGCAGGGTATGCAGTAGCGTTACTGCCGGTATTGAAGCTTACGAATGCAGCCTTCCAAGCTGTGGCTGAATCGGATGCAGAAGCAATCTGACGGTTCAGAAGCGCTGTGTCCCTTTTGAGATCTACCAAAAGTGAATCTACATGCTCGGGAACTGCAAGGCCCAGAGGGTTCTTACCGCTGATGAAAGTAAAGTGACTGTTGCCAAATGTATTATCATCACCGGCATAGCGGGCTTTCCATCCAAACTGATAGCCAAATATCTCTATTTCCTGGGCATCTTTGGGTTTTTCTGCCGTAATCTTTGACCAGGTATTAAATCCTCGTAAAACAAGGAAGGTAAGCACTACTGCAGGCACCACGGTCCAAACCAGCTCGAGTTTGTTGTTGTGAAAATAATAAAGTGCTTTTTGTCCTTCACGGTAGCGATACTTAAACATAAAATAGAACAGCAACACTTCGGTAATGACGAACACTACGAATGTGAAGCCGAA
>JBEDNI010000165.1:0-4497 GCA_041170685.1 Bacteroidota bacterium
CTCACTTCGGTTTTTCCGAAACCTACATCACCGCACACCAAACGATCCATGGGCTGTTCGCTTTCCATATCGCGTTTTACATCTTCGGTAGATTTTGCCTGATCGGGTGTGTCTTCATAGAAAAACCCCGCTTCCAGCTCCAGCTGCAGGTAGCTGTCGGGGGCAAACGCATATCCTTTCTGGGCCTTGCGGCGTGCATACAGACTGATGAGCTCGCGGGCAATATCTTTCACCTTCTTTTTGGTGGCTTTCTTTTGCTTGTCCCAAACCGGACTGCCCAGTTTATGCAATGAGGGCGCTGTGCCGTCCTTACCGGTATATTTGGCAATCTTGTGCAGACTATTTACCGAAACGTACAGCAAATCATTGTCGCGATACACCAATCTCACCACTTCCTGCATTACCCCATTCATTTCCATTTTTTCCAGTCCGGCAAACCGACCGATGCCATGATCCATGTGGGTAACGAAATCCCCCGGCTTAAGGCTGCGCAATTCGCGCAGGGTTAATGATGTAGAAGCGCTGTAACGCTCTCTGGATTTGGGCCTGTAATATTTATCAAACAGCTGATGTTCGGTAATGAAGGCCATTTTTGCATCCGCATCTACAAAACCCTGGCTGAGGCCTGCATACACGGGGGTAAACTCAACTTTGGCCTGTAAATCGGTCAATATGGTCTGTAATCTCTCAATCTGCCGGTTGTTTTCGCTAAAAAGCAAACTTTCTATTCCTTGCTTTTTGTTCTCTCTCAGCCAGTCGATAAGTAGGTCAAAATTGCGCTTAAATATGGGCTGGGGTTGCTGTAAAAAACCAATTCTCCGGCTTTTCGATGTTGGGTTTCCGAGATAATGAAGAACGCTGTAGGATTCCAGTATACGGCCCAGCTGCCCCGGTGTCAATAAGCGATCTTTGGGATGAGGTGGCAAATTTTCCGCTCCTGCATCACTGGCTGTGGCATGATCCTGCAGGGCCTTTTCCCAGCCCTTGCCCAAATTTTCGATTTGCAGGGGCAACTCAGCACCAAATATCAAGGTTTCATTAGACAGATAATCAAATACCGGGGTTCGGTTTTCTTCGAAACGGGAATCATGTACGTTGGGCACCAGACTGAAATGGTCTATTTCTTTCAGCGACAACTGGGTATTCACGTCAAAACTGCGGATACTTTCAATTTCATCACCGTCCAGCTCTATCCTGAACGGGTGTTCATGCGCAAAAGAGAACAAATCTACGATCCCTCCTCGAATGCTGAAGGTGCCCGGCTCGAATACAAAATCCACACGCTCAAACCCATTCTCCTGAAGAAAATCCATGAGAAATTCCAGATTCAGTTGCTGTCTTCGGGCAATATCGAAAGTATTCTGCGCCAGCACCTGTTGCTCTACGGACATTTCCGCTATGGCAGCCGTGTAAGTAATGAGAATGCGACGGTTGTTTTTGCGCAGCGCAGATATGGTTTCTATGCGTTCCTGGGCTGATATGGCATGTTCGGTTCCGAGCTTGTAGGGTTTCAGGCAACTGTCCGGCAGAAAAAGGATGTTTTCACCCGGTAACAAATGCTCCAGATCTGATTGTATGTAGCCGGCCTGCTCCCTGTCGGGCATTATCACCAGCAAAGGTTTGGGGTTTGCTGCAAAAACTGAAGCCAAAATAAGTGCCTGCCCGGATCCGCTCACGCCCTCCAGGTAAATATGCTCTGCAGCTGCAGCCAGAGCGGTTTCCAGTTCCTGCATTGGGGCTGTTTGGCCAAAATGCCGGAGAATATCTCTGGTATTCAATTTACAACTGCAAAGTTAAGGCCCACAGATTGCAATCAAACTTTTTACCATAGCTAAAGTTAGTTCACCCGACAATCTACGCATTTTACTCGGAGAATAGCTACCCATATATTGCTCATTTTCAATTTTTTACAATAATTAAACCCCATTATTGAACGCAAAAAAACAAATTGAAATAGGATTTCAAACGGTTTTTTATCCAAGTTATTTCCAAGTTTCATTTGGAATTTACTTGGTTATTTTATACCTTTGAATGATGTTTAAGCGCATAGCAAGTTACACGATTACGGAAGATATGAAGGATTTTCCTGTCGTTACCATCCTCGGCGCCAGGCAAGTTGGAAAAACCACGCTGGTTAAACAACTATTTGATTCCCATGATAACATCCTGTTCCTGGACCTTGAAAAAGATTCAGACCGCAACCGACTTTCAGATCCCGAGTTGTTTTTAACCGCTCAAACCTTCGATACGGTGATCATAGACGAAGCACAGGCCATGCCTGAAATATTTCGAATTCTTCGTCCCATCGTTGATAAACAGCAGCGGCCCGGGCAGTTCCTTCTCTTAGGCAGTGCTACCCCTTCGCTGGTTAAGGGTGTGTCTGAGTCACTGGCAGGGAGAACGTCCTACGTTCGCATACATCCCTTATCTCTCCGCGAAACCCTAATCCGGGATGTTTTTATGCAATGGCTTACCGGTGGCTATCCTAAATCCGTGAATGCGCAGAGCAAAAGAGCCCGTCAACGATGGTTTTCAGCCTACATAGACAGCTATGTCAATACCGATATCAATACTATGTTCGGGCTAAATCTGTCTCCGGTAATCATTAAAAAAATGTGGCAGATGCTATCACACAACCATGGCAACCTATGGAACGCAGAAACTTTTTCGCGCGCGCTGGGTGTGAGCGGCACAACCGTAAACCGTTACCTAGAATATCTGCAGGCCGCTTTTCTGCTTACTGTGCTGCAGCCATGGCACAACAACATGAAAAAACGGCTGGTAAAATCGCCTAAAGTATACCTGAATGACAGCGGCATACTGCATCATTTTCATGCCATTCCTTCACTGCCTCAATTATTCGGACACCCCATCTGCGGGGCATCCTGGGAAGGATTTGTATTGCAGGAAATCATCAAACACCTTCCCGTAGACTGCGAGGTTTATTTCTATCGCACGCAAAATGGAGCCGAAAGTGATGTGGTTATTACCCGAGGAGACAAAGTTATTGCCGCCTGCGATGCCAAATTCTCAAGCGCACCTCAAGCCAAACGGGGCTTTATGCAATCCCTCATAGATTTAAATACCAGCAATGGCTACCTAATCACACCCAATGCAGAAAGTTATCAGATTCATGACAACGTAAGGGTTATTTCCCTGCTCAATTTTATCAGGGAACTGCAGTCATGGTAATCGTTACACATTTATGTGCCACCCACAGGATAACCGATTACCTCACGAGATAAACTGTACCGTTTCCGATGTAGTGTTTCCACTTAAAATATCGCTCCAGGTACATGGCACCCTTTCCAATTTTTCTATTCACTAAAGCCAATTTTTCGGATACTCGCACAACCTCAATACCTGAATGATGGACAGTGCCGGCCCATTGAAAGGGTAGGCTATCAGAATAATCAAGGCTGTCGCTCATTTTAAGGGTATGATTAAACCAGGTTTTTTGGGCAATTTGCGTCCATTTCTTTTCAGGAATTCTAGAGATGTATCCGCTGCACATTTTTGCATTGGACACACCCATCAGACTCAAATCTGTTACCTGATAGTTGCCCACTGCACGCAGCCCGTCGCGAACCCCAAAAGGCAATGAAAGCACAGTTTTGTTGCTTAAGAACTTATAATCGGCCGGTGTGGGACTAAAACTGTCTTTATCCGCTTGGATTTTGGTGTGGGTTGCATGTTCAGCAAAAAAGATAAAAACAAACAACACTGCCAGCAAATGTTGAATCCATCTTCGTTTTGGGTTCATGTTTTCAGCCACCAAGAAAACAAAGACCGATGCGGCCATGAAAAACATGATAATCATTCTTCCCGGTGCTCGCAACTGATTCACACCCGGTATGTAATGCATCAAGGAATTGGGGAAATAAAAAATATTGCGTCCATCCCATTTTATCACAGGAAAAACGATGCACCAGTAGCACAAAAGCAAAAACAGCCAAAACCCTGCCCCTTTCATTGCATTTTTACGGTTGAAATAGCAATAAATACCTACCAATAAACACAACAATAAAGAATAACCTGCAAATACAAAATTCTCAGTTATGGGAGATTTTGGAAAAATCTGTTCAGAATTCAACCATCGGCCCAAACTGCCGGGAGTAAAGAAAGCGCGTATATCAGGTGCATCCCAGATTCCGCCCATTTTGTCCATACCACTCAAAAACAAAAGTCTTGAAATGATATGAAAAACAATCAAAACAACGATAATCCAAACAACATTTTTAATACTGCCTTTAAATGTCAGGTTTTTCAATAAACGCTGATAGAACAGCCATAAAAATATAAAACTCAGGGTGTATATTATAGCATAATAATCAAAAGCAATATTCACCCCTAAAAGCAACACTGAAAACAATAGCTGCTTTGGCTTTATGACCGCTGCATGTTCATTAAAACTGCGTAAAAACAAACCTAAATTCCAGGGTATCCATCCCAGCAATAACAAATTCAGATGAATACCGGATTTACTCAATACATAAC
>JBEDNI010000166.1:0-2522 GCA_041170685.1 Bacteroidota bacterium
GCCGGTTTTAATTACCACGCAGATGCAAAGTATACGGCCGGTATTATGCTAATGGGAACAGAAGTAAAAAGTATTCGCGCCGGTAATGTTAATATGGGTGATGCCTATGCGGTGATGAATGACGGGGAATTGTGGCTTAAGCATTTGCATATTTCGCCATTCGCCCAGGGCAGTTTTGGTCAGCACGATCCAATGCGGGACAGGAAGTTGCTGCTAACCCAAAAAGAACTCAGAAAAATTGGCGTAGCCCTAAAAAATGTGGGCATTGCTGCATTTCCCATCCGGTTGTTTGAAAACGAAAAAGGCCTTTTTAAGCTGAAAACGAAAAAGGCCTTTTTAAGCTGGAATTGGGGGTAGGGCCCGGTAAAAAGACGCATGACAAGCGGGAAGATCTGAAAACCAAAGATGTACAGCGGGAGATGTCGAGGTTTAAGCATTAATAAATATCTTCGTATTTCATGCGTTATTGTATACTCTTACTTATTTTCTCATCTGCAGGAAACGCCTCCGCCCAGTCCATTATGGCTGGGGTAGAGTATACAAACCTCGCATGGAAGGGACTGAATAACAATGAAACACCGGCAAATGGCTGGGGAAGAGGGCTATCGCTGATGATGACCAAAAATCTGAAACCATCATTGGCTTGGGGGTTGGCCCTGAGTACCGGCGATATAAAGCAAAATTTTGGAACACCGGGAGCCAATGATGTGGCTCCTTACGGCAAGTTGCAGGGACAGTTAATCTGGTCTCCGCTGAAAGCAATGGGCCTTGCCAATAGCCGCTATAATATGGGTCTGATAGGTGGATACTCCGCTGTGTATTTGCCCGCCTTTGGCAAGGCCAGTTTCCATAGCGTTCACGCCGATGTAGGGGCGGGATTAAGACAATCTTTCCGGATGGGAAAACATACGGGAATATGGGCCGATGTATCCCATCACCAGCGGCTGGGCGCTGATTTTAAAACGTTTATTGAAGTTCGTGCGGGGTTGGTTTTTAACCCTTAGTGCGAAGAATTACCTCGTTTTCCAGTATGTGAATGCCTCCTGCACCCTGAATACAATGTTCCATAAGGGTGCGGGCTACCTGTGTGTCTTTTACCGCTTTGTATCGCGCAGGTATCATCCAAGAAAATAACGACATCATCTGTTTGCTGATCCATTCTGCCAGGCGAAATTCCTTTCGCGGACCCAATAGCATCGATGGCCTCAGTAAAACCAGTCTTTTGAAGGCCATCGTTTTTAGCTCGTTTTCCAGTTTGCCTTTTACCCTGGAATAAAACAAACGTGATTTTTCATCCGAGGCAATGGCAGATATCAAACCAAAAGATTCGGCTCCGTTGCGTAGGGCGGCTTTGGCCAGTTCTAAGGGATAATCATGGTCTACCTGAAAAAATCGTTCCTTGGTTTTGGCAATGCGAATGGTAGTTCCTAAACAGCAGTAAACATCATGGCATGGAATATTGAATGAAGATAAATCCCTGAAATCTACCACCATCTGCTGCAATTTTGGGTGCTGAATGGGCAAGGTTCTTCTTCCCAGAGATATAACTTTATCATATTCCGGATTGTCAAGTAGCATGGGCAACAGAGCCGTGCCTATCAATCCGGAGGTGCCTGCAATGATGGCTGTTTTCATGAGGTAAAAATCTCGATTATTCCCCTTGATACGGAGATGATATAGCTCAGTTCAAAACCCAATTCCGGGGCTTTTAAGCCACGATAAGGTATGTGGTAGTGTTCTGCTATGGATTTGGCGGTGAAATCGTGAGGGGTATGCACAAATGGCCTTAATTCGGGCATTTTTTCGGGTCCTTGCAGGCGGTCAAATATCATTCCTCCTCCGTTATTGATAATAATGACAAGTAAATTGTCAGGCACAGGACTACACCACCAGGCATTTTTATCATATAAAAATCCAATATCGCCGGTTATGCAATAAACCCGCTGTTGTGGATTAGCCCAGGCATAGCCAACGGCTGTGCTGACAGAACCGTCTATACCGCTACTGCCTCGGTTTCCGAATGCATAATCAGGCAGATGATGGCAACGGTTGGCATGCCGCACCACCATGCTGTTCCCCAGTTGCAGGCATGCATTACGCGGAATTTGTCTGATAATATCCTGCACAAGTTCGGCCTCTGTATCGCCCTGAATTTGGACTTCAAATGCATGTTGCCAGGCACTTAAAAATGCACTGTCCTGGTTTTGGGCACAATCCTTTAGCCATTGATGCATGAAGCCGGCTACATCCGTTTCGAGGGTTTGCGGATTGCTGAAAAAGGGATCACCCGTGAATCCGCCATCACCGAGATGAAAGTGCTGTTTGATTTTGATGTTTCGCAAATGTTGTTTCAGTGATTTGCTTACCATGCTCAGGCCCATGGTAATCAATACATCCGGCGTTTGGTTTTCATCCGTTAAATGGAGTTTTTCAATGCCGTTTACAATCTCACCTCCCTGCACATTGCTTAGCACATCTGCCAGTACGGGTGCATGTTGGGATATGGTTTTCAAGGCAGCATT
>JBEDNI010000166.1:2560-7049 GCA_041170685.1 Bacteroidota bacterium
CCATAGTGTTTTTCGGGAATTTAAAACTTCACCGGGAATGCGTTGTGCTGGGTATTTTTCAATTTCATATTTCGGTGGATTTATAAAATTTGCCGATTTTTCAGCATCTAGTCCTTCATAAATGGGTTCCGCAAGGGGAATATTGATGTGTACCGGTCCTTTGGGCCTTCCCATGCTTGTTTGCCATGCTTCAGCGGCCATCTTTGCCAGTGTAGATTCTGTTTCTTTGGCATGTATTTCTGCTGTTAAGTGAAAACTTCGCAGGATGTGTTTTTCAAAAATATCCTTTTGCCGAATGGTTTGGCCATCCCATTGATCGATCAGGTTTTCCGGCCTGTCTGCGCTGATGGCAATCAATGGCACCCGCTGATAGTAGGCCTCACAAATGCCGGGATACAGATTTAAAACGGCCGTTCCGCTGGTACATAAAACTACGGCGGGTTTACCTGTGGCCTGTGCCGCGCCCAGCGCCATAAATGCGGCGGCTCGCTCATCGGGTGCGGAGAGTAAATGAAATCCCCCAATTCTTAGAAAACCGGCAATGATAGGAGCGTTGCGCGATCCCGGAGAAATTACCACATATTCAAGGCCCAGTTGTTTTAATGAATGGGCTAAGGAATCAAGGTTATGACGTAAATGAGACAAACGATTGCAAAGTTACGAACCTGCCGAGAAAAATGGATTGTGCACGCGTTCATGGCCCACGGTGGTAGAAGGTCCGTGTCCACAATGCAGCGTAAAATCATCCGGAAGGGTAAAAAGTTGTTCGCGAATACTCTGCAGCAATTGTTCGTGATTGCCGCCCGGTAAATCTGTGCGGCCAATACTGCCCTGAAATAGGGTGTCGCCGCAGAATACTATTTTACTCTCGTGGTGGATGAAAACCATATGCCCGGGTGCATGTCCGGGCACGTGTCTTACTTCCAGTTCCAAACCCGCAATAGTAAGTGTTCCGGGATGTAAATCTTCATCGGGATGGGGAGAAGGTGTGTATTGTAGGTTCCATAGCGCAGCCATGCTTTCGGCACGCTCGAACAAAGGAATATCGAGCTTGCTTAAGTACAATGGTACATTCCATTTTTGTTTTACATAATAATTGCCGAAAATATGATCTATGTGGGCGTGCGTGTTCAATAGCGCTACGGGGGTCAGTTTGTGGGTGTTGATATAATCGGTTATAATTATTTCCTCCGATGCGCCATAGCATCCCGGATCAACAATCAGGCAATGGCCCTCGCTGCCGGTTAAAACATACGTATTTTCTGCAAACGGACTGAATTCGAAGCAATGATATTGAAGCATGCGGCAAAAATCGGTTAAACAATGCACACAAACAGCATTTACCTTTTAGCGCTTTCCGGTATTGATGATTATGCAAACGATAAAACAACTTATTTTAATTCCGCTGCTGTCGCTGGGTTTATTCTCTCAGGATAGCCACGCACAGGCCTTTTTCAATGGTAGCATAAGTGAAGCAGTAAGTGGCACTGCGCTAAAGAACGTGAAAATCATGGTAATCAATAACCGCGACACAAGCTATTTTAATGTGGGTGCAGATGGTAAATACAACATTACCACCAAAGAAGGTAAGAACCGCATATTTGCCATTGCGGATGGTTACATTACTGAGTTGAACAGCATGGATGCAGCCAAAGGATCGGTGAACAAGGTGGATATTTCTATGGTGGCAAAAAACAAGGCAGAAACTGACGATGTAAAACGGGCCAAATACCTGAGGTCTTCATCAGCTGCTACCGATGATGCCTCACCCCGCTATGCATATGAAACCGGTACACCTGTTACCACAAAGTTTATGACGGGTGCCGACCATAAAACCGCAGAAATGGCCAGACATCCAATTCGGACAACACCCGGATATCCCATGGCTTCGGTCGGGGCAGCCGGAAAACTAACGGCCGGAAGTATACTGGATTTTGGAAAGTGGAGAATGTGGTCAGACCTGCACGAGGGTATATTTCAGCAGTTTGGACGGCGTTACAGGCATCATGTGAGCAAGGGTGACCGTTATGTGGTGCAGGTTACCACACCTGCTGGTGTACCTGTGGTTGACGCCGCCGTGGTATTGAAATCTGGGAGGGAAGTTTTGTGGAATGCCCGAACCGACAATACAGGTAAAGCCGAATTGTGGTACATGACGCCCAAAACAGAAAGTAAAATTCCCAAAGTACGCGTCACAGCGGAAGTTACGGCATACGGCAGAACGGATATGTTGGATAAGGTGCACCCCTTTGAAAAAGGCATTAACTTTTGGATGATGGATGGCCCCTGCAGTATGGCCGATCAGCTGGATGTAGCTTTTGTAGTGGATGCCACAGGCAGCATGGGCGATGAAATTCACCACTTGAAACTCGATTTGGATACCTTTATCAAAACTATTTCGCTGCGCAATAAAGACATCAATTTGCGTCTGGGTTCGGTATTTTACCGCGATCGGGGGGATGAATATGTATATCGTGTATCTCCCTTCAGCAGCAATTCTCACGTTACGGATAATTTTATTCTTGATCAGAAAGCAGCCGGTGGAGGTGATTTTCCCGAGGCCTTGGACGAGGCACTCAAACAGGCCGTGCTAAACATGAACTGGAGCAGCACAGCCCGTGCCCGCATTATATTTCTCATGTTGGACGCACCATGCCATCCGGATGAGCCAACGTATGATACCCTGCAAAAATACGTGGCCATGGCTGCTGCCAAGGGTATACGGATTGTGCCCGTGGCTTGCAGCGGTACGGATAAATTCACGGAATTTATGCTGCGTAATATGGCTTTGCTCACGAATGGTAAATACCTGTTTCTCACCAATCACAGCGGTATTGGTAACCCCCACATTGAACCCAGTACCGACATCTACTCCGTGCGCAGTCTGCTTGATGAAATGCTGGCGGTGACTTCGGAGTTTTCCATTGTGCCTGATTGTCGTAAATACCTGGATCCCAATGCCATCTTTCATACGGATTCTCTAAGGATAACAGCAGATCCATTTACAGTATTGGACAGCATACAGTCATTAAAGCTCAGTAGCAAGGACAGTGCTGCGTTGCGGGATAGTGCCATTATCAGGGAAAGAGGAAAATATGGTGCTATTTCCTGGGTGAAAATTTATCCGAACCCGACGGTAGGGCCGCTGACCATCAATGTTCAGGCAGATATTAGGGAGGTTTTTATCGCCGATATTGGCGGAAAATTATTACAGCGTTTCTCCTGCCAAAAAGGCGATGTGCTCACACCCGATTTAAGTGCCTACAGTTCCGGAATATATTTTGTAAAATACCCGACAGCCAATGGCTGGGTGGCTGAGAGGATAGTGCTGAGGAGATGATTGTTTTGAGCTTATTGTGCAACAAAAAATCCCGGCATTGCCGGGATTTTATAGATTTTAAAATTAGAAAAAAGTCAGTTTAAATTTGGTTTAATGAAAATGAATTTGCAATTTGCAGTTGTGGATTTTGCTTTTTCGCGCTTTGAGATAATGTGAAAGTAGCAAATGTTATAGTTGAATCAAGCCCCATCGGGGCGAAATTTTAGTAACCAATCCGAAAAAAAGAAATCAAGCTCCGTAGGAGCGAAATAAAAAATGGCCAATACTTACTCTCAAGTCTATGTGCAAATCGTTTTTTGTGTCAAAGGAAGGCAGAATTTAATAGATATGATATGGAAGGAGGAACTTTACAAGTACATCTGTGGCATAGTAAATGGCAAAAAACAAAAAGTGTATGCCATTGGTGGTGTTGCAGACCATGTACACATTCTGGTTAGTTTAAAACCGGATATAACTATTTCTGACCTTGTCAGGGATATAAAGGCAGGATCTTCAAAATGGATAAACGAAAAACAATTGGTAAGAGGTAAATTTCAGTGGCAACAGGGGTTCGGTGTGTTTTCATATGCGCAGTCAAATCTGGATTATGTCATAGCATACATCAATAATCAGGAAATCCATCATCAGAAAAAATCATTTAAGGATGAATACGTTGAATTGCTGAAACAATTTAATATTGATTACAATGAAGCCTATCTTTTTCACTGGATTGATTTAAATGGCAATGTATTATAAACGCTTATGTCGCACCTACGGCGCTGAGGGTTCGTTGTGAGGCGGTGTTATTAATATATCGCCCCTACGGGGCTAATGCACCCCGCTTTTCGGAAATACACACCATTTACTTATCGGCCAGCGTTGGGTATTAGCTCCGTAGGAGCGGCATTTTCATAGAAAATGCCATCAGGGTTACCACGAGCGCCGTAGGTGCGACATAAGACATTGAGACCCATCATAGCAGGTTTGTTATGCTGGACCTGCTGTGCTGAGGCAGTATTACCGGGAAAGTGGTTGGCGAGTATACCAACCATACGGCTAATGCCAGCCAAACACCCAACCTCATGGGGACGGCATAAAAAAATCCCGGCATTGCCGGGATTTTTTATGAATATACGAAATTATTTTGATAATTACAAATGTATGCACTCA
>JBEDNI010000167.1:0-4963 GCA_041170685.1 Bacteroidota bacterium
GCCTTTTTTGTGGGCACAAACCCCGCTGCGGTAGCCGTTGGGCATGGTTTGGCAGGGTGACCACGTGCGGCCGCCATCCATTGTGTAACAAGCTACACTATCATTTTCATTGGGCTTGTAAAACGAACCACCCACAGCCACACCTGTCTTGTTACGGTGCATATAAAAACCATAAGCTCCTCCTGCTTTCTGTTTTTTAAATGGAAGCCGGCTTCTAAAGCGAATGAAATTATCCGAAACATGCATAAAAATGCTTTGCTCATCCACGATGGGAATAGCACAAAATACGTTAAACATGTTTGTGCTAATCCACTGTACATTGCTGCCCGAGGCGGCAAAATATGATGAAGTGCTGTCCGGTTCAAACCCTTGTTTGTAATAGCTTTGACGGTCTTTGGCAAAAATTGTGAATGCTTGTAATGAGTCGTTATTCAGCACATTGTCTGAACGAATCTGGTACATTTTTTGTTGCAAAATGCCGTCTCCAACAAGAATAAGTTTCCCATTGGAAACATCCATGGCATCCAAAAAACTGCCGGGACGGTGGTCGTGGTAAATTTCTTTCCAACTGATTCCACCATCTCGTGTGATGCTGTCGCCACTGCTCATGGCGATGGCTTTATTTTTGTTAAAAGCATGAATATCGCGAAAATCCTTGTCTGTATAGGCTTTGGGGCTGAGGGTGTCCCAGCTTTTTCCCCCGTTAACGGTTCTGAGAACCATGCCCTTACTGCCCGAGATCCAGGCAGTGTTGGCATTCACCACAGACAACCCCCGATAGCTTTGGGCGTGGCTGTGAACAGCAACTAAAAGAAATACGATGAGTCCGAAAAAACGCATATGAATCAACGAAATTACGCGGTTACAGACAATGTGTAAAAACCGGTTGTGTTTTTTACTTGTTTATCGTGAAATTGCAGTCGTAAATTATGAATCCGATAAAAACCATTCAGGACTACATGAACGCCGGAGAAACCCCCGAAATTTTGTTTTGGGTGGGTTGTGCAGGCAGCTTTGATGAGCGCGCACAGCGGGTTTCAAAGGCCTTTGCCTCCATTTTGCAAAAAGCGGGTATCAAATTTGCCATACTGGGCACAGAAGAAGGGTGCACAGGCGATCCTGCCAAGCGCGCCGGCAATGAGTTTCTGTTTCAGATGCAGGCCATGCAAAATATAGAACTGCTGAATGGCTATGGGGTGAAAAAAATGGTGACGGCCTGTCCGCATTGTTACAACACCCTGAAAAATGAATATCCAACCCTTGGTGGCAATTATGAGGTAATTCACCATACTCAGTTCATTAATCAGCTGCTGGAGGAAGGGCGCCTGGCCATTGAGGGCGGACCGTTTAAAGGTAAAAAAATTACCTACCACGACAGTTGTTACCTGGGCCGGGCAAACGGAGTTTACGAAGCGCCCCGCATGGTGATTGAGCGTCTGGACGCGGATTTGGTTGAGTTGAAACGTTGCAGAACCAATGGATTGTGTTGTGGTGCCGGGGGGGCTCAAATGTTCAAAGAAGCCGAGTCGGGCAAAAAAGAAGTAAATGTGGAACGTACGGAGGATGTGTTGGAATCCGGGGCTGCAGTACTGGCGGTGAATTGTCCGTTTTGCATGACCATGCTGCGCGATGGTACCAAGCATTTTGAAAAAGAAAATGAAATACAGGTGTTGGATATCGCCGAGCTGGTAGATCAAAGCACCGTCAATCCATGAGTATAACCCGGTTGTCTCCCGGTTCGCGTGTTTGGTTTTTCGTCGCCGACAGGCCACTGAACGCTAACGAGGCGGAGCACTTAAACAAAATCATGACCGAATTTATCAGCGGATGGAAATCCCATGGCAGCGCACTATCGGCGGGTTACGAGATTCGCTGGAATGCACTTCTTGTGGTAGCGGTGGATGAATCTGTAGAAGCACCGTCGGGCTGCAGTATTGATAAGGTTTTTAGGCTGCTGAATGATTTTAAGGAAACAACACAAATCGATTTTTTGAATAGGCTATTACTGTTGGTACCCACAGGTGAAAACACCGTCAACATTTACACCCATTCCGCTGCCAAAACAGCCCTGGAAAATGGTATCTTAACTGATAATACGCCCGTGTCAGATGTGATGCACACAACGCTGGGTTCATTTGTTAATAACCCACTACAGCCATTTCAACATCACTGGATGGGTAAACAAATTATAAGGCAGAACGCATGAAAGATAAGCGCATACTAACCCTTTTTCTAACCGTCTTCATTGATCTGCTGGGCTTTGGCATCATCATTCCCATTTTACCGGTAATTGCCAAAAAAATGGCCTTACAGTCCGGATTGCAATTGGATGCGGATGTGGCTGTGGGCCTCACCATGAGTGTGTTTTCCCTCATGCAGTTCATCTTTTCGCCCATCTGGGGTTCACTTAGCGATAAAATAGGCCGCAGGCCCATTATTCTGGGTAGTATTCTGGCGACCGCCGTGGGGTATGTCATGCTTGGCATCAGCCAGACATTTGTGGTGCTGTTTCTTGCCCGCCTTGTGGCCGGAATCGGTAGTGCCAATATCAGTGCAGCACAGGCCTACATTGCAGACATTACACCTCCGCAGGAAAGGGCCAAGAAAATGGGATTGATAGGCGCGGCATTTGGGCTGGGTTTTGTTTTTGGACCTCCCATTGGCGGAGCGCTGTTTTCTGCCGGCGGACTCATGTGGGTGGGTTTCGCAACTGCCGCATTGTGCCTGCTAAACTTTGCCCTGGCTTGGTTTACCCTGCCGGAAAGTTTGTCTGAGAAAAATACGGAGCACCGTTCTTTCATTTCTTCCTTCACGGGATTGAGACATGTATGGAAAGAGGAAATTATCGGTGAGCTTTTCATTATCAATGTAATATACATAGCAGCATTCAGCATGATGCAGGTGAACGCTTCCGTGCTGTGGAGCGAACATTTCCATCTTACGGAAAAGGAGGTGGGCTATATGTTCGGATTTATCGGTATTTGTAGCGCCATTGTGCAGGGTGGACTAATCGGTACCATTCAGAAAACCCTGGGTTTAAAGCGTATGCTATTGTATGGCTGCCCTGTGGTGGCTGTTGGACTCTCCATCATTCCCCTGCCTTCACAGGAATGGTTTATACCCGTTCAGGTGACTGCGGTTCTTTTTCTGGCCATGGGCAACGGAATGCTGATGCCGGCTATCAATTCCCTCATTTCGGTAAATACCCCTGCGCATGATCAGGGGAAAACGCTGGGACTGCTGCAAAGTACGGGTTCTCTGGCCCGTTCCGTGGGTCCGGTGGTGAGCGGATTTCTCTACAGTGCGGCTTTTTTTCTTCCATACGTGAGTGCGGGTGCGCTGATGCTGTTAACCTTGCTATTAGCCATACGCCTAAGCAGTAAATTGAAAATTACAGCCCCCGAAAAACAGAATGTAAATGCAGAAATTTTAGATAGTTAAGCCATGAAAGTCCTTCATCTGAATGCAAACAGCGCAGGTGGTGCCTTCACAGCGGCAAACCGTCTCTCTGCATCGCTCAATACCTTGGGGGTGGATAGCAGCCATCTGGTATTTTCAGGTGAGAAAGGTGCCGGATATGCAATTTGGGCTAATTCACTTTTCAAACGATACGGGGCGTTGCTGAGCCATGCATGGGAAAAGCTGGATTTTTTGCGCTTTGAAAAGGATACTTCTGTCAGGTTTGCCTTCTCGCACGGGCTAACAGGAATGGATGTGGCGGGTTGGAGGGAGTTTTCCGAGGCCGATATTATTCATCTGCACTGGATCAATAAGGGATTTATCAGTTTAAAGGGCCTGTCGGACATACTGGAACAAGACAAGCCGGTAGTTTGGACCTGCCATGATATGTGGCCATTTACAGGAGGTTGTTATCATAACCGCGGTTGCAATCATTTTACGACGGGTTGTGGACAGTGCCAATATTTGAAAAGTCCTGCTGACAATGATTTGTCGGCAAGGGTTTTTAGGAAAAAACAACAGATTTTTTCTTCCGCCAACCTCCATTTTGTTACGCCGAGCGCGTGGCTTGCCGGTCAGGCGAAACTTTCGCCTGTCGTATCGGGGAAAACCATTTCAGTCATTCCCAATGGCATTGATACAGGACTTTTCCGTCCCGGTGATGCAGGTGCTGCCAGGCAAAAACTGGGCATACCTATACATGCCAAGGTCATTTCGTTTGCTGCAGCGAGCTTGGGCAATCCCAAAAAGGGTTTTGCCGAATTTAAGGAAGTGATTCGATTGCTGCATTCCCGGGGGCTTGAAAACCTGCATGTATTGCTGATAGGCGAAAACAAGCACAATGCGGTACTGGATTTTCCGGTTCCGGTTACCTTCACGGGTTATCTTACGGCGGAACAAGACATGGTGCAATGTTATCAGGCCACCACGGTATATGTAACCACTTCACACGAAGAAAACTTGCCCACCACCATCATGGAAAGCATGGCCTGTGGGGTCCCTGTAGCAGCTTTTGCCGTAGGAGGCATACCCGAGATGATCAGCGATGGTGAAAACGGTTGGTTAACGGAACTAATGGACGTGTCATTGATGGCAGATAAAATGGCGGATTATGTAAATTCATCCAATACAGAGTGCGTTCGATTTGAAAATAGGGCAAGACAGACTGCCGAGGAAAAGTATGACCACCTGGTGGTTGCCGGTCAATATAATCAAATATACGAAAAATTATTGAAATAAACAAGGCGACCTTTCGGCCGCCCCGTTCATAAACTCCATGTATGATAGATTACTTTTAGTCTACGTTGTCGTGCAGATGTCTGTTGGGTTTTACCAGGTGATCAACCTCCTCGTTTTGCTCAGCGATGGTAATCCTTGATACCTGATTATTATCGCTGGCAGGGGCCTGAAACAACACCTTTTCACGACGCAGGTATGCAGGGGTTTCCAGCGATTCCAACACGTTTTCACGAGATAGGCGAGAGGGTTCCAGGTTGCGGAAATG
>JBEDNI010000168.1:0-4467 GCA_041170685.1 Bacteroidota bacterium
CAACCATGTAATAAGGATTGATGGCTTTCAACACACCCGGATTCTGCACAAGTTGATTAATTCCCAATGTGGCAAGCATGCAAAACCAAATCAACATGATAGGTCCAAATGCCCTACCGACAATATGTGTTCCGGCTCTTTGGAATAAAAATATACCGGTTAATATTCCAATCACTATGGGAACTGTTTGTATATCTGGATTAAGATATCGAAGACCTTCAACTGCAGATGAAACCGAAATGGGCGGTGCAATGATTCCGTCTGCCAAAATAGCGGCTCCCCCTACAACTGCGCCAATTATTAGATATGGAAATCTGCGTCTTAGCAGGGCAAACAGCGAAAAGATACCACCCTCGCCTTTATTATCTGCCTTTAGGGTTAAAAACACGTATTTAATGGTGGTTTGTAAGGTAAGAGTCCAAAAAATACAACTTAGGCCTCCCAATACCATCGTTTCATTGATAGATTCCTTGCCTACAATTGCACTCATCACATACAGCGGTGATGTGCCAATGTCCCCATAAATTATACCCAAAGTAACCAGCAGGCCCGCCGCCGATAACTTGTCAATACGAGAATGCCCCATTTGATAAAAGTGGGAGCGAATTTACGGGGGTTGTCGGTAATTTGATAAAGCGGATTTACAACTTGTGAATAATCTGTCAACAATGAGCAGAATGCCCTTGCTGTTTGATTTTTTATGTGGTGCATTACTTATGGAAAAGTAACGGCTGTACCATTAATAATATGGTCTATAGTCATACGAACTTTGTTGCCATTATTCGTTTAACCTGATATCCTAAAATCAACAACTATACGTGGCAAACAAACACCTAATCTCTCATTATTTCGGCGAAAATGTTTTCGGTCCGGAAGCCCAGAAAAAGTATTTAAACAAAACAGCTGTAAAAGCCATCGCAGATGCCCAGCGTGAAGGGCATCCCATTTCAGCGGCATTGGCCAGTGAAGTGGCAGATGGCATGAAAGACTGGGCTTTGGCCAGAGGATGCACGCATTATACCCACTGGTTTCAGCCACTCCGAGGCACTACAGCCGAAAAACACGACAGTTTTTTTGAGCCGGTAGGTACTGATAAAGGGGTTGAGAAATTCAGTGGAAAAGCGCTTGTGCAGCAGGAACCTGATGCATCCAGTTTCCCCAGCGGCGGTATTCGCAATACGTTTGAGGCCCGCGGTTACACAGCATGGGATCCTTCTTCTCCTGCCTTTATTATGGAGAAGGCCGGTGCCAAAACCCTGTGTATCCCGACCGTTTTTGTCTCCTACACCGGAGAAGCGCTCGACTATAAAGCCCCCTTGCTTAAGGCCGTTGCCCTGGTTCGTAAGGCGGCCACAGAAGTTTGCCAATACTTCGACCCTAAAGTATCCGATTGTACCATCAGTCTGGGTGTGGAACAGGAGTATTTTCTGGTGGATGAAGCCCATTTTCACCAGCGCCCCGATTTAATGCTTGCCGGCCGCACTCTGGTGGGAAGTTCACCCGCCAAAGGGCAACAGCTGGAAGATCATTACTTCGGCAGCATTCCCAATCGCGTGTTGGCATTTATGGCAGACTTTGAGGAGGCAAGCCACAAGCTGGGTATACCACTTCGCACCCGCCACAACGAGGTTGCACCCGCACAGTTTGAATGTGCACCGCAATATGAAGATGTAAATCTTGCCGTTGATCATAACAGTTTGCTCATGGATGTGATGGAAAGCGTAGCAGATAAACATGGGTTAAAAGTACTATTCCACGAAAAACCTTTCAAAGGCATTAATGGTAGCGGAAAGCACAATAACTGGAGCATTATCACAGATACCGGTGTAAACGTGCTGTCACCCGGCTCCGATCCACAAAACAATCTGCAGTTTCTCACCTTCTTCATCAATACCATCAAGGCGGTATATGACCACGCTGATCTGCTCCGAGCCAGCATTGCCACCGCGGCAAATGATCACCGACTGGGTGCAAACGAAGCTCCCCCTGCCATTGTTTCGGTTTTTGTAGGTGATAGTCTGGAGCACGTGCTGGATACATTTGAAGGCACCAAAACCACTGCCAAAGCCGGCAAAGGCAATGCCAGCATCAAGATTGCCAATATACCTGAGATTTTGCTGGACAATACGGATAGAAACCGTACATCTCCCTTTGCTTTCACCGGTAACAAATTTGAGTTTAGGGCCGTGGGCAGCAGCGATAACTGTGCCAGTGCCATGACCGTGCTAAATACCATTGTGGCTGATCAGCTCATTCAGTTTAAAAAGGATGTGGATGCCGCAGTCAAAGCAAAAAAAGGAACCCGCCCCGAGACTGCCATCAAAACCATTTTGCAGGGATACCTGAAAAACAGTAAAAAAGTGCTCTTCGGAGGAAATGGCTACAGTGAAGAGTGGGTTAAAGAAGCCAAACGCCGTGGGTTAAACAACATCAAAACCACGCCCCGTGCGCTGGAAGCATACATCAGCAAGCAAAGCACGGAACTGTTTGTTAAAAATGGTATCTTCAGCCATAAAGAGCTAGAGGCACGCACCGACATTCGCTTTGAGAACTATGTGCTGAGACTTCAGATAGAAGGCCGCCTTATCAACGAAATGGTACAGAATCACATCGTGCCTGCTGCCATCAACTATCAAAAACGGTTGGCCGATAATGTTCAAACCCTGCTGCAGATTGGCCAAAAAAAGGAAACGCTGAAAGCGCAGACTGAAATCATTGGCGAAATCAGCAGTATGGTAAACAAGCTGCATGAGGCCAATAAGGCCATGACCGCAGAGCGAGCATCAGCCAATAAAATTGAGGATGCCCACAAGCGTGCCATTGCTTATTGCGAGAAGGTGAAACCCTTGTTTGATGATATACGTGAATACAGCGATGCGCTGGAAAGCATGATTGACGACAATGAGTGGCCTTTCCCCAAATACAGGGATTTGCTGAGCGGTTGCCGATAAGTGCTTAAAAGTTGCGCACAGCCCTTACCCGACCAAGGTAACTCTTATAATAATTGGTGAGTTTTCCGGCAAAAAACTCGCAATACATCACATAGTTTTGTGAATATTCTGTGCTGCTGCAGTAGTACACATCCAGTGGAAAAACATTGGCACCGCTAAGGGTTTCTAGTCGCTTGTTCAGGATAAATCGGCTGTGCCAAATTAAACTCAATTCATCGATAGAGGGCAGGTACCAGTCACTTTTACCACCATTGGTTGAATTTAAACACAACAAAGCAGCACTGGAAATATGACCGGACTGGGCCACAATGGCATTGGAATTTTTAAGCCCATCACCCAGGTGTTGCGCTGTTGACCCTATCAATGTGCTGGCAACATTGCTGTAGGCCTGCGAAATGCTTAGGTCCTTGATATCCATAATCAGTCCGTGTTCCTTGCCCAGGCTGTCTTTCCAAAGATAGAATATCAGTCCGCCGTCATAATACTCACCGATATAGTGCGTGAAGCCGCCCCCGCCGGAAGTTGCACTGATGGTATTGCCGCTGATGCTGATACCGGAACCCGCTTTCAATGCCTGCTGTTTCGCATTCCACTTGGCAGTATCTTTAGATGTAATTCCTGCCGCTAAGGATTGCTGAAAGAACGGATCAGATTCTGACAGGGAGTCATTTTGCCAGAGTAGACCACGGCCCAGTTTCAGTTTTTCTTGCTTTTGATTCCATTTTGTTGTATCTTTATGGGTAATTCCTGCTGCAACCGAAGCAGAAAAAACAGGGTCTTTTTCAGCTATTTTTAAGGACAGGGTATCACCTTTTAATGTCAAACCACCGGAGGTAATGATGGCATTCTGTTTGTGATTCCAATTTGCCGTGTCTGCTTGCTGTATTCCGTATGCCACAGATTTACCAAAAACCGGGTCTGTTTCGGCCGGCGGATTAACAAGCCTGCTTGCAGTTTCTGAGTGAAGTGCATAGGGCACGCTGAGAATCTGTGTGGTGATGCTTAATCCATACTGGTTGCCTCCGTTGATATCGGTTTCTGATTGAATGTAATATTTGCCGTTGCCCCACTGAATATCAGCCAATTTCCCTGAAACATTAACCCCTCTGCCAATTTCTATTCCCAGTAGCCCATTCTCATTGGTTTGTGATTTATGCGTTTCTGAAAAAATGACCACCCCTGTTGGCTGATCCTTTAGAATGCTGATGCGGGTGGCGATGCTGCGGTTTTTCATAATTTCGCCACTTGAGGACCTGATCACTGCCTGATAGCTGATGGCCTGTGGACTTTGAGCTTGGGTAACAGCAGCTGTAATGATAAATATTAGCAGACAGATATAACGGTTAAAAGGATTTCGCATGATACACAAAAATACGATTTACCTATTAACAGAAAATTATGTAACGGGTTTATCGGGGTTTAAAAAGATGAAAAATTAGTACTTTATACTCATAAATTTACGAATAAAGACTATTTAATTTGTGAGTTCACCACGATGCAGCATTGTAGGCCACAT
>JBEDNI010000169.1:0-4444 GCA_041170685.1 Bacteroidota bacterium
CTCATAGGCTGTGAATAATATTTAATATCTGAACCCTTTTGCTGTCTGTATTTTTGCTCCATGTCAAAACACGCATACATCTTCCCCGGACAGGGCAGCCAGTTCGTGGGTATGGGCAAAGACCTTTACGACAACAGTCCCGAAGCCAAGGCCCTGTTTGAACAGGCCAATGATATTCTGGGTTTCCGCATCACCGACCTGATGTTTGCCGGAACCGATGAAGACCTGAAGCAAACCCGGGTTACCCAGCCCGCCATATTTCTTCACAGCGTAATCCGTGCACGCATGCTGGATAACTTCCACCCCGACATGGTAGCGGGCCACTCCCTGGGCGAATTCAGCGCGTTGGTAGCCAACGGTACACTTTCCTTCGAAGATGGACTAAAACTCGTTTATCAGCGTGCCATGGCCATGCAGGAAGCATGTGAGATGCAACCTTCCACCATGGCTGCCGTGCTGGCGCTGGAAGACAGCAAGGTAGAGGAAATCTGCGCCGGTATCAATGGTATCGTAGTGCCCGCCAATTATAACTGCCCCGGACAGCTGGTTATTTCCGGTGCTATTGATGCTATTAACGAAGCCTGTGAAGCCCTGAAGGCCGCCGGCGCCAAGCGTGCCCTGGTATTGCCCGTGGGTGGTGCATTCCACAGCCCCTTAATGGAACCCGCCCGCGAAAAACTGGCTGCTGCCATCGAAAACACCACCTTTAATGAGCCATCATGCCCGGTGTACCAAAACGTAACGGCATCAGCCGTTTCAGATAAGGATGCCATCCGCAAAAACCTGGTAGCGCAGCTTACCGCCCCCGTTAAATGGACGCAGAGCGTACAGGCCATGTGGGCAGACGGAGCCACCCATTTCACGGAAGTGGGCCCCGGTAAGGTGTTGCAGGGTTTGGTAAAGAAAATTGCTCCTGAGGCCGAAACAGACGGTTTTCAGTAATCAGCGTATCAGGTTTACCGAACCGCTGATGACCTTTTCCTTTTTGTCTTTTTTATCCTTCAGCACGATCTGGTAAAAATAGGTGCCTTCAGGCAACCAAACTTTGTTGTTGTCTACCGTTCCATCCCAGCAAGCCTCAAGATTTTCGCTGTAATAAATTCTTTCACCCCAGCGGTTAAAGATCTTCAGACTGCCGGTATTGCAGTTTTTGTTAAGCCCCACTACCCGGTAGCAATCATTTTTACCATCCTGATTGGGGGTGAATACGTTGGCTAACCGTATATCCTGCAAGCTGTCTGCATTGATAGATATGCGTTTTTCCAGGGTGTCTTTGCAGCCGGTGGTGGGGTGTGTTATATAGACACGAAGTTCATAAATACCCGGACTGTATTTGTGAGAGACTTCCAGCCCGTTGGTGTTGGTACTATCGCCAAAATCCCAGTAGGGATAACCCAGTCCCTGACCTTCTACCTTAAATTTCCATTCCGAAGAACACAGCTCCGATTCCGACAAAAGAAGAGCCAGCGGGGACTCCAGCACTTCCACATCCAGAAAGGTACTGTCCACATTATTGCAGGCCGATGAATCAACCATGCGCAACTTTACACGGTATTTTCCGGGTGCTTTATACGTGTGCCTGGGATTGACAACCGTGTCGGTATTTCCATCCCCAAAATCCCAGAAGTAGCGAGACCGGATGCCGGGTACAGTTACCGTAAACTGCATGCCTCCGGGCATACATACGGGATTGGGAGTAGCGGTAAACGGCGAGCTGATGAAATAGGAAACGCCAAATTCCAACTTAAAACTGGCGTTGCTGCAGCGATAACTCACATTGGCAGGAAACACAGCGCCGGAGGTGGTAGGAAAATCGTTCAGTCCCGGGGGATTATCCGGGCAGCTGGCACACACCGACTGGTATACCACACCCCGCTTGTCAAATCGGCTGGTACCTCCATCTACATGATCTGCACTTTGATTGCCCCCAAAATAGCTGGCATATAATATATTGGTGGCATCTTTGCTTAGCGCCAGTAAATAAAAATCAGCACCATCGGTGGTTTTCTGATTGGCATCAGCAGTAACCGGAAGGCCGCTGGTGGTGCCGATATTGCCTTCACCCACATCACTTCCCCATCCGCTGAAGTAGATGTTGTAGCATTGGTCCACCATAAAGGCACACGGGCTCAATTCCGGCTGTCCGGTTCGGTTGCCAAAGGTGGTAACCCAGCGCTGGCTGCCTAAATCGTTGCTGAGCTTGCCAATAAACTGGGTGGTATTATCCTTGCCGTATTTTCCAACGCTTCGCGTAATTCGGCCCTCGCTCTGCCCGGTTATATAGATATTCTGGTCGGGATCATAATCCAAAAAATAGACCTGGTCATAGTTTGAGGTACCCCAGAAAGTGCTTTTCAACAGTGAACCTGTGTCCGGATTCATTTTCAGCACAAATCCATCAGCCCTTCCCCCCTGATAGGTAGT
Organism: Bacteroidota bacterium; assembly: GCA_041170685.1. Taxonomy (GTDB): domain Bacteria; phylum Bacteroidota; class Bacteroidia; order NS11-12g; family UBA955; genus RGEC01. The sequence goes on from JBEDNI010000169.1 coordinate 2,425, forward strand.
CTTGTAAGTAGCTCCCGCGATTGGGAAATCGCTGCTTCCCGTTCCACCGCCTACGAACAAATTTGCGTTATCGTCCAGTTTAATAGAATAGGCCGCATCATCGCTGTTTCCGCCGATGTAAGTGCTCCATCTCAATGTACTCATGTTGGAGTTCAGCGAGAAAACCACGGCCTCCAATCCGCCCATTGGTGAACCATAGGCAGCTTTCTGCAAGGGAAAATTGGAGGATTGGGTGCAACTGGCAACGTATATATTGCCGCGTTTATCGGCCAGGATATCACCCCGAAAATCATCGGCGTAGTTATAGTGTAAATCCCCCATATTAATGCCATCATTGGCGGTTCCACCGAGGTAGGTACTACCCAGCAATGTGCTGCCATCGCTGCTTAATTTGGCTACATAGATATCGTGGTTACCGTTATAGGTTTTATCAAAAGCTGCTGCAGATAAGGGAAAGTCGTTGGAGAGGGTGGTACCCAGCACCAGTAGGTTGTTTCTTTCATCGATGCATAAACTGTGCGGATACTCATTGCTGCTGCCACCCAGATAGGTTGCATAAACCAGCCCGGTCCCATCGGGTCTATATTTGGAAATGGCCACATCACAAGGCAAATAAACAGGTGCGGCCACAGGCCCACTGCCGCCGTAAATTGTCTGAAACGCCCCTGCCGTAACAGGATACGCCCCCTGATCGGTATCTACAATACCTCCGGCATACAAATGTCCGGTAGAGTCGTAAGTGGCCGTAAAACCAAAATTATCGCCGCGTGATCCTGAGTAGGTGCTGAAAACCAGCACGGGGTCGATAATCAGGGGTTTGCGTTTATCATATTCACCCACAACAAATGAGAGCGTCTCTTGCTGCCGCTGAAAACCACATGCTACGGGCTTTTCACCCTGAAAAGCAATGGGTTTTTTCATGATAAATTGGCCTACGGAGGTTTCACAAACCGCCGATTTTTCAGTCAGGGAAAGTTGGTTTTGCCCCTGCAAATTCATCCGTATCAGCGAGGCATCAGCACCGGGATTGATCAGCCAGTCAAACTCTATTTCTTCACCCTTTGAATACACCATGAAATCGATGCCCGGATACACATTTTTAAGTTTAATGCGGCTTACCGGGTATACCTCTGTTCGCCATCGCGAAGGGTCATTGCCCAAAAAGTAATTCTCATAATATCCTGCCTCCCCATGTTGCTCTGTGGTAATTTTTTCTCCGGAATTGCACCCACCAAATCGAACCTTCAGCACATGCCCTCTCAGCGCAAACTGTGTGTCCTTGCCCCTGTGGTGAAAGGCCTTGTGTACATTGGGCAAATCATCTTTATGCAGCATTTTAATGGTAAATCCCTGCTTCTCGATAAAAATGGCTCCTCCCTTAAACACGGCTTTGGCCACAATGGGCTTGTTCCATTGGCCTTCATTGGGGGTGAAATACAGGGAGGTGGACTGCGAATACAGACCGATTGCAGAAAGCAAACAACACAGGTATATGAAAAATCGCAGCTGCAAACAACACAAAGATATATGAAATAGACGCAGTGCCCCTACAGGATGTTGTCTTAAAAAGGTAAAAAGCCGTTTGAAACGGCCTTAGGTACCCACTACCCTTAAGATAGGAATATTTTATTATTGGAGCTTCATCGTCAAACCCATCGCCGTGTTGAGGGTTTGCAAGATTTGCTGAGGAGGGGTTCCGGCTTCAAAACTTCCAGTAAACACCCGGTTTTTATCGGAAGCACTTTCCCATAAAAGCCCTTTGCCAAAACGATTTTTCAGCACGGTAGCAATTTCACTGAGTGAAGCATGGTGAAATACCAGTTTACCATCAATCCAGCGACAGGCAGCATCGGCCATTCCATGATGCAGTTTTCCGTTTTGTAACTGAGCCATCATATTTTTAGTAAGGGTGGTACGCTGACCTTCAGCGTCAACCTGCACCCTGCCATGAGCCACCTCAACCGAAGGCGTTTCTGAAGGATAATCAGCCACCGTAAATCCTGTTCCCAGCACGGTTACA
>JBEDNI010000170.1:0-4843 GCA_041170685.1 Bacteroidota bacterium
CCCTAAAAACTGCATTTGTCCCTAAATTTTGTATGTTTGTGCTGATACATTCATGAAAAGAAAATCATTCCTAACGGCAGCCGCGCTGATGGCAGCCGCCGGCAGCAGGGCAGGCATTCGCAGGCAATTTATGCAAATGCCCGCTGAAACCGACGATGAGCAATACTGGAGCGCCCTGCGGGCATCGCTGTTTCCTATTGAAAACGGACGTATATTTTTAAACAACGGCACCATGGGTATTACACCCTACCCTGTGCTTTCTGCTCTGCAAAACGGTTTTGAAAATGCGGCTACCAAAGGAGCCTACCCCGGCCATACCGATGATTTGCAAAAGGCCATTGCGGAGCTTATTGGCTGCGACTTTGACGAAATTGCCATCACCAAAAACGTGAGTGAAGGCATTAACCATGCCTGCTGGGGCATACCCATGAGCAAAGGCGATGAAGTACTGATGACCACCCATGAACACGCTGGCGGCTGCATAGCCTGGCTTAGCCTGGCTTCACAGGGCCAATATGGAGGGAATTGTCATCAAAACATTCCCATTGGGAAAAACTGCAAATGAGACTTTGGAGAATTTGCAAAAAGCCGTAACCAAAAAAACCAGGGTTATTGCGGTCCCCCATATTCCCTGCACCATAGGGCAAATATTGCCGGTGAATGAAATATGCGAATTTGCCATAAACCGCGGAATTGTTACCGCCATTGACGGAGCGCACCCCTTGGGTATGATTCGTTTCAATGTAAAGGAAATGGGCTGCGATTATTACAGCGGATGCCTGCACAAATGGGCCCGTGCGCCGCTGGGACTGGGCTATTTCTATATTAACAGAAAAAAGCTGGATAAAACCCGTTGTACCCATGTGGCGGCCTATTCCAGCAATGAGTTTAATATGGCTACTACGCCACCCACCGGAGGCAAACTGGTGGATAACGCCCACCGCTTTTCCTACGGTACCTTTTGCGGCCCTATGTATGAAGCAGGCCTGGAAGCCCTGAAACTCTACAAAAAAATCGGGCCGGAGCGCATTGAAACAAGGGTGCGGGCACTGGCGGCCTACCTTCAGGAATCGCTGCTCGCCCTGGGCGATAAAATCATCATGCTCACCCCCACGGAAGCCAAAAGCCGAGGGGCGCAGATTGCGTTCCGCATCAACAATGGCAATCCCAAGGCAAGCTCGGAGTTTGTGACCGGGCTATACAGCAAAAAAATAACCTTGCGTTACGTGGGCGAAAACGGGGTGGACTGCGTGCGTGTGAGCACCCATTACTACAACAGCCGCGAGGAAATTGACACCCTGGTTTCGGAAGTGAAAAAAGTATTGGGTTAAGTGCTGACGACTGAAGCGCAAAAAATCATCACACACTGGCGTACAGGGCAAACTGAATTTCCTGTAACCAGCAGTGGCACCACCGGCGAGCCGGGTGTGTTTCTGCTTAAAAGAAACCTCATAGAACTGAGCTGTACCATCACGGGAGAAGCGCTGCAAATAAAGTCGGATGACTGCATACACTGCTGTCTTCCATTAACCAAAGTAGGCGGACTCATGCAATTGTTTCGTTCGGAAGTTTGGGGCATTTCCATTGAAGTAGCCGAACCCACATCCAATCCGCTGCTGCATTATCAAGGCAATGCAACCATCATTTCCCTCACGCCCATGCAACTGTCGCATATCCGGGCAAATGAAAACAGCCGCCTTGCGCTGCAGCAATTCAGGGTGGTTTTGCTGGGTGGAGCCACTATTTCAGCTTCGCTGGAAAAAGAAATTAGCACGCTTGCTAAACCCATGTTTTACCACACCTACGGCATGACCGAAACCTACAGCCACGTGGCGTTGCGGCGTATGGGTAAACCGGGGTTTTCCTTTATTCTGCCAACGGAAGCATCCCTAAACAATGACGGCTGCCTGCAATTCAGCAACGCCCTTACGGAAAATCGCACTCTAGAAACCTCCGATGTTGCAATTTTCGCAAAAGACGGCACATTCCGCATTACCGGCAGGGCAGACAACATCATCAATTCGGGAGGGGTTAAAATTTCGGCTGAAAGCATAGAAGCCATCATTCATCAACATTCCGGGCTGGCAGAAGGCACTTTTTTCTGTGCCGGAATACCGGATGAAATACTGGGCCAAAAACTGGTTTTGGTGCTACTCAAGGGCATTTCAGCCCCTGATTTGCAAAAAATACCATTTGAATTCGGCTATTTAAGGCCCAAGGAAGTGATCGTATCGGAACGATTTCTTTTTACGGAAACCCAGAAAATCAGACGTAAGGAAACGCTGTCGCTTATTTATAGCTAACAGGGGTAACGGCATATCCCATGCGCCTGAGTCCGGCTACAAGGCCATCCTCTTTCATCAGGTGGGCCGCTCCCACCGCTACAAAACACCTTTCCTTGTCCAGCAGGCCCTCCAGCTTTTTCAGCCACAGGGTGTTTCTGTCCGAAAGCAATTGTCGGGTCCAGACGGCCTCTTCGGCATCACCCGTAACAGATCGGTCTATGATGTATTCCATACTGTCCATCTGCTGTCGTTCATAAAACGCCGGCATTCTCAGACTGAGCTTAATATAGGCCTGCATGGCGCTATCCTCTTCGCCTTGCAGCAATCGTTTCAGCGAACGGAACTGCAATGCCAGCGATGGCTTGGTGAACATCACCTCAAACTGGTCTTCAGGGGTTTCCAGAAAATCACGCCGATAACCGTTTTTATAGGCATAATCCGCAATCCCCTGATCGATGGGAACCATGCGTTCATACACCAGGTCTTTGTAGGCGTCACCATACATGCGCGCACTGATGACAGATTCAACCAAGGCAGGACGGTAATCATCGTAAACGGTGGCTTTAATGGGCGGTTCACCCTGTTGCAGCATGCTATCCAGTTTTTGCCACTGCGCAGGGCTTAAACTATCTGATAGTTTTACCCCCTCAGGCATGGCTGCATAGCGAAACATGGTAAACATGGCACCACGGTCAGTGAGGTCCACCTCCGTAATAATTCTGGAGCATTTTTTAAGGCTATCGAAGGGGGTGGGATGTGCCTCGAAATAGCGATAATTGGCCAGATGCATGGTGCCAAAAAGAAAGGAACTTTTTTGGGTAACCGGATGCGTTACACGCCACAACAGCTGAGCATGAAGGACCATTGAGGCGCAGCCGTTCAGCAATATGGCTAACAGCAACTTTTTCATCGTGTGGCAGTGGGGTTATACTCATACATCTCCCGAAGCAGATAATTGTAAAATTCTTCCGCCTTTTCGTTATTCTGGTTGGGATAAATCCAGGTAAAGGTTTTTTGCTGCTCCTTTGTCTGCCAAATAATGTATTTGTTAATATTATCCGGCAGGGGTTTATCGCTGTTACCTTTGAACACATCCGGCAATTCCCGGAAGTAGCGGCGGGCTATGCGACCCGGCATGGAGTTCATGTGAATATACAAGGAATCGGTTTGTTCACGGCGATAGATTCTACCATTAGGAAGCAGCCAGAAATGGGTATAGGCCCCTGTAATTCCACCGCCTTCACCTATCATTACCCAGCGTCGCGCCATGGTGGGATCAGGCAACCTGCATGAAGCAACAGTCATCAGCATCAGCAGGGCAAAGAATGACATATGTATATTTTTCATAATGGCAGTTTACCGGATTGAAGAAGGTAAAAAACTCCGGCTGAAACAACCATCACGGCCAAAAATTTAATCAGGGAAGATTGCACAAACCTTTTGATGAAAATTTCGGGCATGGCAGCTGCTTTCAGCTTTTTCAATATCATCAACACAATCACACCGTTGTTAAACAGCAGCAATGCTGTTACATAGCTGCCAAACATCCAGGCGAAGGTAAACTGCCCGAATCGGGCTGCCAGCAAAAATGCGGTAATAATAACAACCAGAAATAACAGGGACCATTTTCGCACTGAGGCAGTAATGCTAAGAAACATTCCCTTTTCCTCCATGGAAAGGGCATTGAGTCCTTTACCCAGCACTACACGTGCGAGAATCTGTGCTGCCAGATAAAGGGCGATACAAATAATCAATCCTGTCATTTACTGCAAAATTGCACGTAAACAAGGGGATTACCAAACCGGCAATGCGTTTAGGAAAAACCCAGCAACTGAGAGCTTTGGTGGTTCCATTTTTCAGCAGTACAGAGCTGGCTGACAAGCTCAAACTCAGGGGTACGATGATTCAACAGTGTTTGAACTGCAAGCTTTCGAGCAATGTTGTAAATCTCGGCTGCACTCAGCTTATGGCGGGATGCCAGCCATTCGGCTTCCTGCAATTTTAATGAAGGAATGGCCTGTTTCCAGATATTTACAGCCACGGCAAACTCCGGAAGCTCAAATTGCACTTTGTAAAGAAATCTTCGTTCAAAGGCATCATCGAGGTTGCGGGTCATGTTGGTGGTGGCAATCAGTATTCCGTTAAAATTCTCAAGTTCCTCCAGCAGAATATTTTGCAGGGCATTGTTCATTTGATCCACAGAGGAATTCACGGCCATGCGACGGGTGAGCAGTCCATCACACTCATTGAGCAGTAAAATGGGCTCGGGCTTAAGGTATTGCAGGGCTCGGGTGTAATCCTGAAAGTATGTTTTGAGGTTTTTTTCGCTATCACCCACCCATTTACTCATTATATGGGTAACATCGAGTCGAAACACGGCTCTGCCGGTTTGTCGCGCCAGCTGAAGGGCAAGCTCGGTTTTACCTGTTCCCGGAGACCCGTGAAACAATATGGTTAAACCACTCATGCGACCCTGAGCGGGCATTTTACGTTTAAATTCTTTAAACTTGGTGGGTGCAATCAACCGACGAAGATCCCGCACCTGTGCGTCCACATCC
>JBEDNI010000170.1:4852-5934 GCA_041170685.1 Bacteroidota bacterium
GATTAAACAAAAGGTCGGCCGGTTTAATCTTCTTGGGGTCTATGGCATTGGGCGGTAGCATTTTAAATCGCTCTTTCAGGGATGCCTCCAGTTCGGCGGAAATTTCCGGCATCAGCGCATCAACGCCTTTATTGGTAAGCTCCAACTCAATATCATCGTTCATCAGCGCTCCTCCTGCCTGAATGACCAGCTTTTGCTTTATGGGAGACCACACACCGGAAGCAATTTGCTGTTTAAGGGCTGGGAAATTGGCTCCTGAACGAACAAAACGATCAAGGTAACGCAGTTCGAATGGACGGGAATCCATGAGAAAACGGGCAATGATGGCGCACAATACAAAACGGTGCAGGATATTATTATTGCTCCTCATTTGCTTAACCAGCGTTAAATTTTCATTCACAGAAAAAAGAAAATCCATTTCTTCATGCAGTTCACGCTCGGTCACAAAGTCATGGTCCAGCAGATTAAAACGGAAATACTCCATCATCCGATATACCCCGATGGGCTTGAGTTCCCGGATGAACTTGATATCATTCTTTCGGGCGGCAGACCACACGGCCCTCTGAAGCACAATTTTGGATTCATGCATATGACTTTCTGTATCAGAAACCACGCGCATTTTTTTAAAACTGTACACCACGTCAAACGCATCACCCCTGTTGCCCATGAGCCTTTCAGCAAGTTCGTAAAGCCGATTCTCCTCAATAGGCTTAATGCGGAACTGATGATGAAAAATAAGGGCAAATACCACCAGTTCATCGTGGGTCATATTCAGACATTGGGCGCAAGCATCAATATGGGCATCGGTTTTGGACTTATTGGACTCCAGGTTTCCGGCAATGGTTTTACGGTAAACGGCAGCAAAGCAATCAGCGAGTGAATTGTATTTCTGAAAAATGGGAGATTCTGTTTTCATACTGCAAATTGAAAGCTACTAAACGCAGCCTATTTGCGGACATAAAACGTGTGAGACCAACATGCATACATGGGTGCACACATGAATATAGAACTATTTTAGAAAAACGGTCTTTTTTGTCAACGTTGACAAATAAATGGGGATGGCTCCAAACCCCTGCAATTTT
>JBEDNI010000171.1:0-4387 GCA_041170685.1 Bacteroidota bacterium
GCCGTAAACTGACCGATGCCGTAAATGATTTCGGTTCCATTTTTATAATGTTGTACCATACGTTGAATTTTGTTGGTAGATTTGTCAATCTCCAGTTTGATATAGCTATAATTTACTTTCTTTTTAGAAACCATTTTGATGACTTCATAGGTTTTCCCGTCTTTCACGGTCGGACCCTCGTAGGCATTTTTAAAATCACGGTTATAGATGGTGAAAATTTCGTTGGGTGTGATGGCGTTGTCTTTTACCTTATAATTTTCCTTGGTAACTTCATTGTCTTCTTTGTTGTATGTCCAGATGTATTTTCCATTGCAAAAAATCTCCTGGCCTGCATAATCCAGTTTGTAATGAGTGCCTTTGATCCATACGGTTCCGTTGCTACTGGTACTTTTACCCTGTGCGGAGGTAGTGGTGATGGTGAATGTGCTTTTGATGCCCGAATAGCTTTTATACAGCTTGCTGACCTTATTCAGAATGCTGGTGGCTTTGGGGTCATTTTGAGCGTGCAGGGTCGACAGAAAAAACAGGGATAAGCCAATAAGGAGGGTGTTTTTGTTCATAAAGATGCAAATCTACTACAGGTTATTCAAAAACTGTTCCAAGCTGGCTTCATCCGGTATGCGCACTTCTCTCGCTTTGCTTCCCAGGTTGGGCCCTACCACACCCGCATCCTCCAGCTGATCCATCAGACGGCCTGCGCGGCTGTAACCGATTTTAAGTCTGCGCTGTATAAGGCTGGTGCTGCCAATCTGGTTCTGAACCACTACACGGGCTGCATCTTCAAAAAGATCGTCTCGCTCATTGGGGTCAAAACTTTCCCCACCGCGTCCCTCGCCTGATTCATCTTTTACCTCGGGAAGTATGAATGCAGTAGAGTAGGCCCTTTGTTCTCCAATATATTCCACAATGCGTTCCACTTCGGGAGTATCCACAAACGGACATTGCAGGCGAATCATTTCATTGCCGCCACTATACAGCATGTCGCCTTTTCCGATAAGTTGATCGGCGCCATTGGCGTCCAAAATGGTGCGGCTGTCAATTTTACTGGTTACGCGGAATGCAATACGGGCCGGAAAGTTGGCTTTAATCATACCGGTAATGACATTTACACTGGGGCGCTGGGTTGCCAGAATCAGGTGAATACCAATGGCCCTTGCCAGCTGTGCAATACGGGCAATGGGGGTTTCAATTTCCTTGCCGGCGGTCATCATCAAATCGGCAACCTCATCAATCACCACCACGATGTATGGCAGGAATTTATGCCCGTTTTGCGGGTTCAGTTTTCTTTCCAAAAACCGCGCATTGTATTCCACAATGTTGCGCACCATGGCATCCTGCAGCAGTTTATAGCGGTTATCCATTTCTACACACAGACTGTTCAGGGTATTGATTACTTTGGTATTGTCGGTAATGATGGCTTCACCATCACCGGGCAGTTTGGCCAGAAAGTGCCGTTCAATTTTGTTGTAGAGTGTTAGTTCCACTTTTTTGGGATCAACCAGTACGAACTTGATATAGGCAGGGTGTTTCTTGTATAGTAATGAAACCAGGATGGCATTCAGCCCGACCGATTTACCTTGTCCGGTAGCACCGGCCATCAGCAGGTGGGGCATTTTGGCCAGGTCGGTAACAAAAATTTCATTGCTGATGGTTTTTCCGAGGGCAACGGGCAGCTGCATGTCGGCTTCCTGAAACTTTTTGCTGGCCAGTACCCCTTTCATGGGAACCATCTCAGGGTTTTTATTGGGAACTTCTATGCCAATGGTGCCTTTGCCCGGTATGGGAGCGATGATACGTATGCCCAATGCTGCAAGACTCAGTGCGATATCATCCTCCAGGTTTTTAATTTTAGAAATTTTAACTCCGGGTGCAGGAACGATTTCATAAAGTGTAACGGTAGGGCCCACGCTGGCCATGATTTTGGATATGCCGATGTTGTAATTTTTCAGCGTATCGATAATCATGGTTTTACTGCTTTCAATTTCACCCATGTCAATTTCCTGCTTTTTGCTTCCGTAGTCATTTAGCAAATCCAGGGTGGGGTGACGATAGTCTCTCAATTCCAGGGTAGGGTCATACGCCGTGTCAACCCCAAAGTGGGTAGCAGCAGTTTCTCCCAGATTTTCATCCACAAATTCATCCGGGTTGTCCGTTTTTACTTCTATCTGGAAATTATCATCATCGCTAAGATTGATAATCTGAGGTTCCGGCTCTACCACGGGTGTCGGAGGTGTCCCAACAACCGGCGTTTCTTCTTTGATTTTTAATTCGATGGGAGGCAGGGCAGCTACGTCTACGGGCCGGTAATCATCGTCCTCATCTTCGTCCACAAACACAATATCCGGGTCTGTTTCTGGTATTGTGGGCACATCGGCATCATCTTCTATGATACGGGCTCCGGAAGTGGCCTCTTCCACTTCCTCCGGTGCTGCCTCCATTTTAGGCGATTTGGAAGGTAGTTTGATGCGGTCGAACGGATTGAGGTTAAGGAAGAGCATCACATACACTACTGCATAAGAAACCAAAAAAATCAGGGATCCCGGCCAGCCGATGATATGATTGAGTTTATCTATGCCAAAATAGCCAAATGTACCACCCAATAAAGGAAACCATGGATGAAACACAAAACCCAGTGTTAAGCTGAACCACGCGGTAAACAGGATGGTATGAATGGCGATGCGAAGCAACGAGAAGGGTCGGTAACCAAACAATAAAAACAGGCCGGAAAGGGCCACATAGGGCAGTAATGCAAATGCTGCAAGCCCAAAGCCGTTGTGTATAAAGTAATATCCGAGGCGTGCGCCCAACAGGCCCATAGCGTTTTCTACTTTGCCATGGTTGGCCTTGAATAACTTCCAATCACCACCTGCCAGAAAATCCTGATCGGATTTCCAGGAGAAGAAAAACGAGATAAAACTGATAAGCAAAACGGCGGTCAGTATTAACAGCAGAAACCCAAACACTTTGCGGGCCTGTTCATTTTTAAGGGTGGCTATATCAGCCACCTGTTTACGGTCTATGGGTGCAGTATCTTTGCCTTTATCTGATTTTTCGAAATCGGCAATTTTGTCTTTATCCTGTTTTTTCGCTGGCATGGGGGAGTTGCGAAGATATCCAAACCTGTGTTTGGCGGGCTTTAGAGTTATTAACGCAGGAAATGGGTGTTTATTATAGTGGAGTTGAACTAAACCGCTACCGTTATACCCTCTTCAGCCAGCATAGCATCATCAAACTCTTCCTGCGCTTCACTCAACAATTCATCGGTTTGATGATAACGGCTGCTAAAATGACCAATCATCAGTTTGCCTACGCCTGCTTTGGCTGCAATCTGCCCTGCCTGTTTTGAGGTGGTGTGATGGGTTTCGGTGGCCCTGTCAATCAGGTTGTGCAGAAAGGTGGCCTCATGATACAGCAGGTTGCACCCCTGAATATGGGGAACGATATTTTCGTCGTAGATGGTATCTGAAATATAGGCATAGCTGCGGTTGGGGTTCCCCGGCAGGGTAAGTAGCGAATTGGATACCACGGTTCCATCTTCCCGGGTCCAGTCATCGCCCCATTTTAGGGATTCATACCATTCCACCGGAACACCCATTTGCTCACAAACTGCCGCGTTGAGACGAAGTTCAGGACCCTGTTCACGCAGAATAAATCCGGTGCAGGGGATGCGATGCTTCAGGGGCACTGTGCTCAAACTCCATTTGCGGTTGGCCAGCACGGTTTCGGATTTTATTGGGTTGGTATGAATATATTCAATTTCAAATGTAACCCGAGACTCAGTAGTACTAATAATGGTGTCCAGCAGATTTTTCAGGGCTGACGGGCCCACAATGGTGAGTTTTTCAGTCCTGCCAAACAGTGACATGCTGCTAATCAGTCCGGGCAGTCCGTAGACATGATCTCCGTGAAGGTGGGTAATGAGAATGTAACGGATGCGCTGCATGCGCAAACCCAGGCGCACCAACTGATGCTGTGTGCCTTCACCGCAGTCTATGAGGAAATAATCCCCCTCGAGCCGCACCAGCTGACTGCTGGGGAAGCGGGTTTTGGTAGGGGATGCGGACGATGTGCCCAAAACAGTAACCTCGAAACATCGGTGCATATGTTACCAAATATACAACAAATTCGGGGAAAACCCTCAATTTTACGTGCAAAAATTAAAGGTAGTCTAAAGGTTTTTTAACATCAGTCCCAGGGCATTTTTTGCCTCATCGAGGGTGATGCGGTTAATGCAAGGATTTTCCGGGTAAACACAGTGCACCTGATCGCAGGGATTACAAGCCAACACTTTATGGATTACCGCAGATTGCGGATGTTGGGGATAGAACACATCTTTTACGCCGGGACCAAAAAAAGACAGGGAGCGAATGTTCATAGCGTCTGCTAT
>JBEDNI010000172.1:0-7334 GCA_041170685.1 Bacteroidota bacterium
ATGTTTGACTCAATAAACGCCCAAAAGGCCCGCGGTATTCCGGGGCCGTTTGGGGTTGTGTTGGTTGGAAATTACTTGACCTCAACTTCAGCGCCCGCTTCTTTAAGTTTAGCTGCAAGATCTTCTGCTTCGGCTTTCGAAACTTTTTCTTTTACAGCTTTGGGGGCGGCGTCTACGAGATCTTTGGCTTCTTTCAAACCGAGTCCGGTCAAATCTTTTACGATTTTAACCACATTCAGTTTGTTAGCGCCAGCACTTTTGAGGATTACGTCAAACTCGGTTTGTTCCTCGGCGGCGGCGGCTCCACCACCACCCGCTGCGGGTGCGGCTACAGCCACTGCAGCAGCAGCAGGCTCAATACCGTGCTCTTCCTTAAGGATTTGAGCAAGTTCATTTACCTCTTTTACAGTGAGATTTACCAACTGATTCGCGAATTCTTTCAGATCTACCATTGTTTTATTGTTTTTTGAGTTTTTTTTAGTTAATTATGCTTTGGTTTCGGCTACTGCCTTTACGAGTCCGGCAATTTTTTGACCTGCATTGCTTTGCAGCGCGCTGATAACATTGCGGGCAGGTGATTGCAACAGACCAATAACTTCACCGATAAGTTCATTTTTAGATTTCAGTTTGATGATTTCCTCAAGTGATGTATCACCCAGGAACACGCTGCTGTCTATCCATGCACCTTTCAGTATGGGTAGGTCACCCTTGTCACGGAAAGTTTTGATGGCATTTGCAGGGGCCTTCATGTTTTCAGAAATCATTACACAGGTGGATCCTGCTAACGCAGTCTTGAGGTCACCAAAATCCTTACCGCAGTTTTCCATGGCGATATTAATCAAGGTGTTTTTGGCCATACGCATGCTCACGCCACTGTTAAATAATGCACGACGAAAAGCATTGGTTGCATTGGCACTGAGACCGGTTGTATCTGCCAGATACACCACATCGCTATTTTTAAAGGTTTCCGTTAATTCGGCAACCACCGCTTGTTTTTGTTCTTTGTTCATAATCAGATTCCAGGAATGGATTTAACATCAATACTTACACCGGGGCTCATGGTGCTGCTCATAGAGATACTTTTGAAGTAGGTACCTTTGGCGGCAGATGGCTTTAACTTATTGAGAACCTGAACCAATTCAAGGGCATTCTCACTCAACTTATCTGCATCAAAAGAGGCTTTACCTACTGAAGTATGGATGATTCCGGTTTTGTCAACTTTAAAGTCAATTTTACCAGCCTTTACTTCAGTAACCGCTTTGCCTACCTCAGTGGTAACAGTACCGCTTTTGGGATTGGGCATAAGGTTTCTGGGGCCCAAAACTTTACCCAAGCGGCCTAATTTTGCCATCACACTAGGTAGCGCGATAATAATGTCTATGTCTGTCCAGCCACCGGCAATTTTTTCGATGTAATCGTCAAGTCCCACATGATCAGCACCTGCGTCTTTGGCTTCCTGCTCTTTGTCAGGTGTGCACAGAACGAGAACGCGAATGGTTTTACCCAAACCATGAGGCAGACTGGCCACACCGCGCACCATCTGGTTTGCCTGACGTGGGTCTACACCCAAACGAACATCAATATCAACGGAGGCGTCGAATTTGGTGGTCGTAATTTTCTTTACGATTTCGCAAGCTTCCTTGAGCGTGTATGATTTAGTATTATCATACTTGCCGAGTGCTTCTTTTCTTTTTTTACCAACTTTCATTTTCTTGCTTCTTTAAAGGATTAAAAAGGCGCATCACCTGATATGGTGATTCCCATGCTTCTGGCCGTACCTGCTACCAGTTTCATAGCCGATTCTACTGTAAAACAGTTTAAATCGGGCATTTTTTCAGTAGCAATTGTTTTCACCTGATCCCAGTTCACAGAACCCACTTTCTTGCGGTTAGGTTCAGCTGAACCTTTTTGCAGTTTGGTTGCTTCTAGCAGCTGAACTGCCACCGGTGGGGTTTTGATGATGAAATCAAAGGATTTGTCGGCGTAGACCGTGATTACCACAGGCAATACCTTGCCCATTTTTTCTTGAGTGCGCGCATTGAATTGCTTGCAAAAATCCATGATGTTAACACCTTTGGAACCGAGAGCCGGACCAATGGGGGGAGCAGGATTTGCCTGACCGCCTTTCACCTGGAGTTTTACGAAGCCTGATATTTGTTTTGCCATTACTGTTACAATTTCTGTACTTGATTATAATTAAGTTCAAGCGGAGTGCGGCGACCAAATATTTTCACCATCACTTTCAGCTTTTTCTTTTCGTCGTTTATTTCTTCTATCACACCATCAAAGTCATTGAAAGGACCATCAATTACTTTTACGGCCTCTCCCACCATGTAATGCTCCTCAGAGGATGAAGCAGCCTCGCTGAGTTCATCGGCAGTGCCCAATATTCTACCTAATTCTGCCGGCCTCAGGGCTACAGGTGTATCCTTGCTGCCCAAAAAACCTACCACTCCGGAAACAGATTTAATCAAAGGAATTACTTCGGGGTCTGAGAAGTCAGCATTAACAAGGATATATCCCGGGAAAGCATTTCTTTCTTTGGCAATTTTTTTGCCGTTTTTGATTTGGTAAACCTTTTCTGTTGGAATCAAAATTTCGGGCACAAAAGACTGCTTGCGGGCTCTTTCGAGCTCAACCTCGATGTTGTGCTTCACCTTCTTTTCCTGACCGGTGATTGCACGAACAACGTACCATTTATGTTTTTCTTCAGCAGTCGTCATTATCAGAAAAGTTTGTAAAAATTGGTGAGGGCAAGACCCAGCACCTGATCCATAGACCAGATAATCAGGGCAAAAAGTACGGAAGCTACCAGTACAATCCAGGTACTTTCCGTGAGTTCATTCCACGAGGGCCATGACACCTTATTAAGGAGTTCATCACGAGTTTCGCGGAAATAATTACCTATTCTTTCAAACATTGCGCTTCTATTAGCACGGGCACCAGGATTCGAACCCAGATCAAAGGTTTTGGAGACCTCTATTCTACCATTGAACTATGCCCGTATAAAGAGGGCGGATAACCGCCCTCTCTAGGTCAAAAATTATTCGATGATTTCAGTCACCTGTCCGGCACCTACGGTACGCGTATCGCGAAGCGAAGACCTTTTTCCATAGCGATGGGCTGAATCAGCTCAACAGAGATGGAAATATTATCACCGGGCATTACCATTTCAGTACCTGCAGGGAGCATAATTTCACCTGTAACGTCTGTGGTACGGAAGTAGAACTGAGGACGGTATTTGTTAAAGAACGGGGTATGACGACCACCTTCTTCTTTGCTCAGAACGTATACCTCAGCTTTGAATTTTCTGTGAGGTGATACAGACTTGGGAGCACAAATAACCATACCACGGCGAATGTCGGTCTTTTCAATACCGCGCAGCAGCAGACCGGCGTTGTCACCAGCTTCACCACGATCCAACAATTTGCGGAACATTTCTACACCTGTGCAGGTAGAGGTCAAGTGTGCGCCAAAACCGATGATATCAACTGATTCACCCACTTTGATTACACCACGCTCGATACGACCTGTAGCCACGGTACCACGACCTGTGATAGAGAATACGTCTTCTACAGGCATCAGGAAGGGCTGGTCAACCAGACGGGGAGGAACCGGAATCCAGTTATCAACTGCATCCATGAGCTGACGGATGGTATCTACCCATTTGGCATCACCATTCAAGCCACCCAGGGCAGAACCGCGGATAATAGGAGTGTTATCGGCATCAAATTCATAGAACTTCAACAGGTCACGAATTTCAAGCTCAACCAGGTCAAGCAGTTCTTCGTCATCTACCATGTCTACTTTGTTCATGAAAACCACCAGACGAGGAACACCTACCTGACGGGCAAGCAGAATGTGCTCGCGGGTCTGTGGCATGGGGCCGTCTGTAGAGGCCACAACGAGGATAGCACCGTCCATCTGGGCAGCACCTGTTACCATGTTCTTCACATAGTCAGCGTGGCCTGGACAGTCAACGTGAGCATAGTGGCGATTGCCGGTCTGATACTCTACGTGAGCCGTGTTGATGGTGATACCGCGTTCTTTTTCCTCAGGAGCCGAATCGATAGAATCGAAAGATCTCTTTTCAGAAAGACCGGCGTCAGCCAGTACGGTGGTGATTGCAGCGGTAAGAGTAGTCTTACCATGATCGACGTGACCGATGGTACCAATGTTTACGTGAGGTTTGGAACGGTCAAATGTTTCTTTTGCCATATTTTTTTGTTTTAGTTTGTCTGTTTCTGTTTCTGGAGCCAATGATGGGATTTGAACCCATGACCTCTTCCTTACCAAGGAAGTGCTCTACCCCTGAGCTACATCGGCTTTTGGTACCTTGCGGAACCCGGTCATTTTTCAATAACCGTTTTGAAGCAAATCAGTGCCCCGGCTTGCTTCAACCGGAGCGGGAGACGAGGCTCGAACCCGCGACCTACAGCTTGGAAGGCTGTCGCTCTACCAACTGAGCTACTCCCGCATTGCATTTAAAGGTGATTAGTGGGGAAAGAAGGATTCGAACCTCCGAAGTCGTAAGACAGCAGATTTACAGTCTGCCCCATTTGGCCACTCTGGTATTTCCCCTGAGTCTTGCCTTTGAATGCTATGAGCCACCTGTCGGGATCGAACCAACGACCTACTGATTACAAGTCAGTTGCTCTACCAGCTGAGCTAAGGTGGCATGTTAAAGAACGCGGCTCATTGTACACGGGCCGTAAAAAGGACTGCAAAAATAGTCCTTTTTTTTGATTTTTCAAAACCTTATTCACACTTTTTTCTTGCATGACGTTTCCACACCCCAATGTCAACTTTTTTACCCCCCAATCCGCACATTCAATTTCATTCTTAACTTTGCGGTTTCCATGAAAAAAATCGGAACCCTTATCGCCATCATCGTTTTTCTAATCGTGGCTTTTTTTCTCTTTAGAAGGAATATTAACCAAACGCATTCCATGGATTCCCAATCATTTCGACTGGAAAACCCTGCTAAAATTGATAAAATCTTACTCTCACCCAACAACACCAAGCTAGATTACATACTATTATATAAGGAGAATGACCGTTGGTTCGTAAAAAACAGCAAGCTAACAGAACCCGCAGACACCCATAGTATTAGAGAACTGCTGCACTGGGTTTTGAAAAAAGCCCAGATCAAGACACCGGTGTCTGACGCCGAAAAAGAACCCGTAACGCGCGAAATTGCGCTAAATGGAGTAAAAGCAGTTTTCTACAGCGGAGGATCTGAAGTAAATGCATTTTATGCCGGTAATCCTACACCAAACCAGGAGGCCACCTATATGTATCATCCCGAAATGGAACGACCATGCATTGTGGAAATTACCGGTTTCAAAGGATATCTTACCCCCTATTTCACTCTCGACATGGATGCCTGGAGATCTCCTGTTATTTTAGATGTGCCGGCAGAGCAAATCCAAAAAGTGGAAATTTCATGGCCGGAAACACCGGATAAAGGATTCAGCATCAGCAGGGAAAACAACGTCCTCGTCTTGCGAAACGTTTCAGAAAATGCTATCAAGAACATCAATAATACCCGTCTATTATCATTTCTGGAAAGGTTTCAAAACATTGCCCGTGAATATGGAGAAACTGCCGGTATTAATCGCAAGAGGGCAATGCGCGACAGCATAATCAGAGACGGCCATTTCTTCTCTATAAACATTACAGATGTGAACGGAAAAAAGCATGGCATCCGAATGTTTCGGATGAAAACCAGCGTTGAAACTTACTCGCCTGAAAACAGTGATGGCAGCGTACCTAATTTCGAAACTGATACTTACTGGGTTCAGGTGTCAGGCAAACCGGAGCTCTGGGTCATTCAAGGCGCCATCATGAACAGCCGAATGAAAACTTTACAGGATATTGCACCCTAACAAATACTGTTTTAACAAGCCTTGAAAATTTCCATTGCCATCATTGGTGCCATCATCGGCTTAATTTCCGGAGGACCGATTGGTGCCATCGTCGGATTTCTCATTGGAATGTATATAGAATACGCCGGAAGTGAAGGAAACCGACAGGAAACTCGGGAAACATACCGCGAATCACCGCCCACTGACTTCACCCGACATTTACTAGTACTGATTGCAGCCATTATGAATGCTGACGGTTCTGCCATGCGAAGTGAACTTGACCTCGTAAAACGCATGCTGGTTCGCACCTATGGAGAGCAAAGGGCATCACACCTGCTGCTGATTTTGCGAGAGTTGCTTAAAGAAAAACAAGACGTAACATTTGTTTGCAGACAAATACGTGGAGAAATGGCCTATAGTCAGCGACTGGAATTGTTGCATGTTTTGTTTCGAATTTCACGGGCAGACTCCGACATCAATCCGTCTGAGCTACAATTGCTTCAGCATATTGCTGCACAAATGGGTATCACCACACCAGATTTTCTGTCACTAAGAGCCATGTTTGTTACTACACCCGATTCGGATTACAAAATATTGGATGTAAACCCGGATGCAGGTGAAGAGGAAGTTAAAAAGTCGTACCGTAAAATGGCCATGCGATTCCACCCAGACAGGTTAATTGGTTTGACAGAAAACGAAAAAAAAGCCGCCGAAGCAAAGTTTTTATCCGTACAAAAAGCCTATGAAAATATAAAAAGAAAGCGGGGCTGGAATTGAAGGTTCACTTATCCCTGTTTATGGTATCATTCCTGTATGCCATTCTTTTCTCGTGGGCAGGTGAAATTATGCCGGTGCACCTTTCCGCAGAAAGTTTTGTCTGGCTCAGAATTCTCACTGCCTTTACACTCTTCTGTGTTTGCTCACTTTTTATCCGCGACAGAGCTATCGATTGGCGCTCAGATTTTACGCGATTTGCCGTGTGCGCATTTTTTGGCACTGCCGCCAACATGTTCATGTTTTTTAAAGGTCTGAGTATGACCAAACCCATTAACGGAGCGGTACTAATGCTGGTAACACCGCTGTTTGTGGCGTTGATTGAACACGGAATTCAAAAAAAGAAACCATCCCCAAGCATGACCGCCGGAATTGGTATTGGGGCTCTGGGAGCCTGCTTGCTGATGTGGGGAAAGGGTGCTCATTTCACTTCTGAAACCCTGATAGGAGACATTTGGGTATCGGTGAATGCCCTATTCTATGCCATTTATCTTGTTTTGGCCAAAAAACTGGCCAATAAGTATCATGCCATTACAGTAAACAGGGTTATGTTTGGAATGGGCCTTATTTATATTGCCCCTTTGGGTGCCATTCCACTCTTGAATGCCAATTTCGCCACCATCCCGGGTGACATCTGGCTGAAGATCGGCTATATTTTGTTTTTTACGAGTTTTTTAGTATATTTACTTAATA
>JBEDNI010000173.1:0-4563 GCA_041170685.1 Bacteroidota bacterium
CTTCCGGGGATGTTATTTTAGGATAGCGAAAAAATTACTTCAAAAACCTAAATATCATTCGCAGCAGGGGAAATGTATAATTTACAGTAGTTAAATCAATATACGCATTTTCCCTCACATTTCCAAATTTATCCGTCGCTGAGTTCCAGCCATCGCATGCCTTTTTCGTCCAGGTCAGTCTTTAGCTGTTCCAGTTCGGCGGTGAGCTTTACCACTTGCTCGTAGTTATCAAAATGCGTGGCCAGTTCCTGTTCTATAGCGGCCTTGCGGGATTCCATTTCGGGAATTTCCTTTTCCAGCTGCTCCAGTTCAAATTTTTCTTTGAAGGATAATTTCTTCGGCTGAAGGGACGGGCTTTTCAGCGGCTTGCTCCACAATAGGTTCAGGCGCTGATTTCAGTTCATCCTGCAGCTCTTTCCAATCGCGGTAATCGCTGTAACTGCCGGGAAAATCGCGGATTTGCCCGTTGCCTTCAAACACAAACAGGTGGTCTACCACTTTGTCCATAAAATAACGGTCGTGGCTCACCACAATGGCACATCCCTGATAATCGAGCAGGAACTGCTCCAGTACGCCCAGGGTTTCAATGTCGAGATCGTTGGTGGGCTCATCGAGGATGAGGAAATTCGGGGCTTTCATGAGGATGGACAGTAAAAATAGCCGCCGTTTTTCACCGCCTGAGAGTTTAGAAACAAAATCCCATTGCTTATCGTAACTGAAACCAAAGCGCAGCAAGAGCTGCGAAGCCGTGAGTTTGTGACCGTTGGCCATGGGAATCCATTCGGCCACATCGCGCACCACATCCACCACTTTTTTGTGGTCGTCTACCTTGAAGGTCTGTTGGCTAAAATATCCAAACACCATGGTATCGCCGGTAACGATTTTGCCTGCATCGGCATTTTCCAGCCCCATGATCATGTTCAGCAGGGTGGATTTGCCTACCCCATTGGGGCCTACGATGCCCACTTTTTCGCCACGGCGAAATATGTAATTGAAATCGTTCAGGATTTTCAGGTCACCGAAGGCCTTTTTCACATGGTGCAGTTCCAGGATTTTGGCCCCCAGACGCTCCATGCGCATGGTGATGTTCAGTTCATTCTTGTGCTTAACGTTTTTGAGTTTCTCTTGCAGCACATCAAACGAATCCAGGCGGCTTTTACTTTTGGTGGTGCGGGCTTTGGGCATGCGGCGCACCCAGTCCAGCTCACGGCGAAACAAGTTGCGGTCTTTTTCGGCTTCGCTTTCGGCCACGGCCTCACGGTGGGCTTTTTCCTGTATGAAGTAGCTGTAATTGCCCTTGTAGTGGTATATCTGGCCCCGGTCCAGCTCTACGATGCGGTCGCACACACGGTCCAGAAAATAGCGGTCGTGGGTTACCAGCAGCAGGGTGATATCGCGGCGGGTGAGAAAATCCTCCAGCCACTCAATCATGTCCAGGTCCAGGTGGTTGGTGGGTTCGTCCAGTATCAGCAGATCGGGCTCACTGATGAGGATGCGCGCCAGGGCCACACGTTTGCGTTGTCCGCCGCTGAGGGCCGCCGCCACACGGTTCACATCGGTTATCTGCAACTGGTTCAGAATTTGTTTCACCCGAAACTCATAATCCCAGGCACCCAGGCGGTTCATGGTTTCGGTGGCGGTTTGCAGGGATTGCAGGGCCGCATCGGAAGGGTTTTCTTCCTGCAGAAGCAGGGCTTTTTCGTATGCTGCCACGGCCTGTGTTACGGGTGTTTGCTGCAGCAGTACATTGTCCAAAATGCTTTGGGTGGGATTGAGCTCGGGTTCCTGTGGCAGAAAACCCACGGTAATGTCTTTGCGGATGATGGCTTGTCCGGCATCGGGGCTTTCGGCACCACTGATAATGCTGAGCAGGGTACTTTTACCTTGTCCGTTGCCGGCCACCAGGGCCACCTTCTCTCCTTTTTCAATGCCAAAGGATATGCCCGACAGCACGGGGCGGTCGTGCCAGGTTTTATGGAGGTTTTCGATGGAGAGGTAATTGATTCCCACGTTCGTTGCTAAAAGAATTGCAAAAGTAACCCCGTTGGGGAGGTTTTATGTTAATTTTGGCAAACATGATTAAAAGACTTGCAATAGCTTTTTTTGCTTGCTTGCACGGAATTGTATTGCTGCATGCCCAAAAAGCCGGAGGTGGTCTTCCGGCGTGTTTTATGGGTACTTTTGAAGGACCCGTGTTTGTTTATCCCGGCGGAAAAAATTTAAGTAATAAATATGTAAAACAAATCAGCATTTACCCTTCCCCTAAAAATAAGGGAGCACAGCACAATTATGCCTATTCCATGACCGTTGTTTCCAGCAGCGGTTACGACAAGCACTACGATACCCTGACACTCACCGTAAAAGACAGTGCTGCGGGTACCGCATTTATTAAGGGATACGACAGCCTTACCATTCCTGCCCGCATTACCGGAAATTATCTGTCTTTCATAAAAGGCACCCCTCCGGCCCAATTCTCATACAGCCTGGCTTTCGACGATACTGCGGTGTTGTTTACGATGGTATCAAATACGTTGTGGAGCGTGTCAACTACGCCCGAATCCATACAAAACGGCACCCTTCGGCGGCAAAAAGATCCTGAGGCTTCCGCCGGAAAACTCATACAGCTTGGGTATTTTCCCTCACAGTACACCGCTCCGCACCGGGTAGCAGTGTGGCTTCCCGACGGTTACAAGCCCGGAACATCGCTTCCTGTGATTTACATGCACGACGGGCAAATGCTGTTTGATAGCCGCGTTACCTGGAACCGGCAGGAATGGGGCATGGATGAAATAATATCTTCACGTTCCCAAAAAGCCATAGTGGTGGGCATCTGGAACGATGGTAAAAACCGCAGCGGTGACTATTTTCCGCAAAAGGTCTGGGACAATTACATTTCGCAGGCAGATAAAGACAGCATCATCAACAAAATAGGGGGTGGTGTTCCGTTGTTTGGCAGTGAGGGTACCGCTAACGCAGATGCCTACCTGAAGTTTCTGGTCACTGAGCTGAAACCTTATATTGATACACATTTCAGTCCGGCCACAGACAAAGAAAACACCATCATCGCAGGGGCCAGTATGGGCGGGCTTATTTCGTGGTATGCCCTGTGCGAGTACCCTGAAGTTTTTGGCCGAGCCATTTGCCTTTCTACCCACTGGCTGGGCACTTCCCATTTGCGGTATCCGGCCGCTCCGGCTGCATTTCAGCGGTATTTATCGCAGAAACTGCCCTCACCCGCCCACCACAAAATATTTTTTGCGCACGGCACCGGCTACCTGGATTCGCTGTATGGACCGCACCAAAAGAAAGTGGATGCCATCATGAAAAAGAAGGGCTATGTTTTCGGTAAAAACTGGAAAACCATTGTGTATGAGGGTGCGGACCACAACGAAACGGAATGGCACAAGCAAATGAAAGGTGCGCTGGAGTTTGTGTTGCCTGAGTAACGATAGTTACCCCGGCAACTCTTCCCTGCCATCAGCATGCAAAGCAAAGCGGCCGCGGCTGCGGTCGTGCACCTGTCCGGTTTTGGGCCAGGGCCATCCGCCAAACTGTGTTTGGTGGTAATCCTGGAAAGCCTGATAAATTTCCTCTTTGGTGTTCATCACAAACGGGCCATACTGAATCACGGGCTCGCTGATGGGCTTGCCCTGCAACACCAGTATTTTGGCGTTTTTGGGACCGTTTTTTAGTTCAAGATCAAGCGAGGCATCTACTTCGGCACCGTGGTAGGCATTGAGGTTATAGCCCGAAAGGGATAGGGATTCACCTTCATAGAAATACAGCATGCGGTTGATGTCTGGTCCGGCAGCAGGCAGGCGGAACGTAGCGTTGGCATCCATGGCAATGTTCCAAATGGCAACCTGGTTTTCAGCCGGTGCAGCCCAGGAATCGGGCGGAGGTGCGGGGGCCGTTTTGTCGTGCAGTTTGCCCGCAATTACCTCAACTTCGGTTTTCAAGCTGGTAGCATCGGTTTCGCTGTAGCGCGGAATGGTATGGTTCCAAAGCATTTTGAAATGGGGCTCTACCATTTTGTCCTTTTTGGGCAGGTTTAGCCATATCTGAAATAGCTCCATGGTATTGTCCTTATCCTGGTGGATGAGGGGAAACATTTCGGAGTGTTGCACCCCTTTGCCTGCGGTCATCCACTGCACATCGCCATCGCCGTAGCGGCCTGCAGCACCGAGAGAATCGGCGTGATCTACCATGCCGCGGCGCACCACCGTTACGGTTTCAAATCCGCGGTGGGGGTGGCCCGGAAAACCGGGCACGGTATCGCCATGGTACATGCGCCAGCCATCTTTGATGATAAAATCATCGCCAATGGAGCGGCCTCGGAGCAGTTCGGGGGCAGGACCCATTTGTTCATTTCCATTGGGAAAATAATCTTCGTGGTGTACACAAAATAAAAAAGGATCCAGGGTTTCCCACTGAAAACCTAACTCCATGGTGCGTTTGATGGGATTGTTCACTTTTTCTTCTTTTTTAAAAGCTTTGGCCAAACCCAGCACAGGCAGGGTAGCAGCGCCTGCTACACCCAGCCCCAGGCGGGCCAGAAAGCTT
>JBEDNI010000174.1:0-6982 GCA_041170685.1 Bacteroidota bacterium
TGGTATTAGTCCCGCCAGGAAGCGAATCCCGATATTCTTGCGCGTCTGTGACCGCTTAGAATATCGTGGACCCTCGCCATTCTATGGGGCCACAGCCCCGAGAATGGACGGGGCCTGGATCTAATGCTCCGGAGGCATTCGTAGTATCCATTCTACTACGGGACCCATGCTAACAACGGACCGCAAATATCCGCATTTGCACCCAAATTCACCCCATGAAATTTTGCTTTGTCCATCATAGATGATTTTCTTCCCTCAATCCCCCTTTCCCCCGTAACTTTGCCCTACATGGAAATCCGTTTTCGCATATCCAAAACTGCGTTGCTGGCCATTGCAGCCCTCTTTCTCAGCACCGGCTATAAAACCTACGATAACCTCTTTGAATACAGCAAAAACCTCGAAATTTTTGCCACCGCCTACAAACATGTGGGTACCCACTTTGTGGATGACGTAAACCCCGGAACCCTCATGCGCAAAGGCCTCGATGCCATGCTCGCCGGCCTGGATCCGTACACCAATTTTTATAGCGAAGCCCAAACCGAAGAAGCCATGATCGAAAGACAAGGTGAGTACGGTGGTGTGGGATGCCGCATTTTCATCCGCAACCGATACCCCGTGGTAAGTGAAATCTTCCGTGGATATGCCTTCGCCAATGCCGATATCCGCTGCGGTGACATCATCAAATTCGTTTCCGGACAAGATATGGCCGGTAAAACTACAGGCGATGTGGGTGCCTTGCTGCGCGGGGCTCCCAACACCTCCGTTACCCTCATCATTGATAGAAACGGACAAGCCCTGGAAAAGAAAATTACCCGTGTTTCGGTGGTCACTAAAAATGTGCCCTGGTCTGGCATGATCAACGATCAAACCGGCTACATAAAACTGGATGAATTTGGCCAAAACTGTGCCCAGGAAATAGAATCCGCCCTGCTCAACCTGCAAAAAAATCCGGCCATGAATAAACTGGTGCTGGACCTGCGGGGCAATGGCGGCGGACTACTGGGCGAGGCCGTAGATATTGTGGGCCTGTTTGTAGGCGAAAATAAACTGGTAGTAAATATGAAAGGTCGCTCCGATGAAAGTAACCGCAAATGGATGACTCGCAAACCGGCCGTAGCCGCCGATTTACCCCTGGTGGTGCTGGTGGATGCCCACAGCGCCAGCGCCAGCGAAGTGGTAAGCGGAAGTCTGCAAGACCTGGATCGGGCTGTCATCATTGGCCAAAACAGCTTCGGTAAAGGTCTGGTACAGAATTTTTATCCTCTGCCCTACCGCACCCAAATGAAAATTACCACCGCCAAATACTACACCCCCAGCGGTCGCTGTATACAGCTGCTGGAATACAGTAAACGCAATCCCGATGGCAGTGCAGGTACCATCCCCGACAGTTTGCGAAAAGCATTCAAAACCGCCGCAGGACGCACAGTGTATGACGGTGGTGGCATTCGCCCCGATGTGATGGTAGATCCATTCAGCGGTGAACCCCTCATCAAATACCTGCTGGAAGAAAGGTTTTTATTCGATTTTGCCAATGATTTTCGCAACAACAATGCAACCCTGCCCAACGATGCACGGTTCATTACCCCCGCCCAGTTTGAGACGTTTGGCAAACAATGTGCCGCCAAACTGAAAGGTCAGCTGCGCAAAAAAATGGAAGATGCCCTGCAAAACAGCGTGAAGGACGAGGAGCTGGTGAAAATGATCATGAACGGGGTGAGCGATGCCAAACTGGAGAAAGCCGTGCTTGACCACATCAACCATTGCGGCGAAACCCTGATGTATCGGATGGAATCCGAAATCATAGCCCGATACCCGGATGCCGAACGCGAATACAAACACATGTTCATGGGCGACCCCGACCTGGCAGCAGCCCTAAAAACCCTGAACAACCCCGACGCTTACAACCGCATTCTACGAAAGTAAATGAGCTGGATGGCATGGCTTCTGCTTCCCCTGGTGGGCGCCGCAGGCGGATTTCTGGCCGGTTTGCTGGGCGTGGGCGGTGGCCTCATATTCATACCGCTGCTCACCTACCTATTCACCCGGCTGGGCCTCTCCCATGAAGAAATTGTGCGGTTTACGCTGGCAAACAGCATCCTGTTGGTGGTGGTAAGTGGACTGGCGGGAACATGGAAACAACATCGGCTGGGGGAATGGCAATGGCGCAAGGTGCTCAGCATCGGCATACCTGGGGCGGTGGTTTCCTACGCCATCACCTATGCCATACAGCACGGCGATTGGTATAGCAAACCCCGTTTTAATGTTGTCTTTTTGTTATTTTTGGCCGTTTCCACCGCAAACATGGTTTGGGGTAAAAAGTCAGACACACCGGGACAAACACCGTTAGAAAAACCCATATTGGCCATATGGGTGGGCCTGCTGGCCGGTGCCGTGGTAGCCCTAAGCGGACTTGGCGGCGGTATGGTCATGGTTCCGCTTTTTCGCATGATGCTGAAAATGTCCATGCGGCAAGCCACGGCCCTTTCCTTGAGTATTATCCCCCTGCTGGGCATTAGCCCACTAACCGGATACCTGCTGACACAAAATGCAACCCAATTGCCCATTGCGCAAACCGGCTATGTGGCATGGCCATACGCCCTGCCCATGGCAGCCGGTGTGGCCCTTTTTGCCGGTATCGGCATGAAAGCCGCTAAACACATCTCTGAAACCACTTTGCGAATTATCTTTGCAATCCTTTCTTCCATTGTAATTGTTAAAACCCTGTATGAAATCCTAAACCCTGTATGAAATCCTGTCTTAACATCCCCAAAATCACGCTCATCACTGCCTTTGCAGTATTCTTCACTACCCTGCAGGCACAGAAACCCGCCGATGCCGCGCGGATTAATCGTCTAACCAATGATGTAACTTACCTCGCGTCGGATGCACTGGAAGGCCGACAGACAGGCTCACCGGGCGAAAAAATGTCTGCTGACTACATCGTAGGCCAAATGCAGGCCGCCGGCCTCAAGCCCATGAAAAAAGAATGGTTTCAAACGTTTGAAATCATCAAACTTCGGATTGCCAAACCCCAGTCATCGCTCGCATTTATGAGCCCTTCGGGAGATGCTATGCAGTTAAAACTTAACGAAGATTTTTATCCCATCAGTCAGTCGGGGGTTGCAGACAGCGCCGAAGGTGCCGTGGTGGATTGTGGGTATGGCTTGGTACTGCGCGATAGCAGTAATCGCGATGACTTTGCTGCTGCAGGCGACCTGAAAGGCAATATCGCCATTGTGCGACTGGGATTTGCGGGCGATTCGGAAAATCCGCACAGCCCATTATCTGCCGTTTCTGACATTAATACCAAAATCAGGGAAGCCATCGCCCACGGAGCCGCAGGCATACTTTTTCTGCCGGGTAGCAGTGCCGTAGAAGCCCCAAAAGGGGAACTCGAAAGGTATGCAAGCACTGTTAATATGCCCGTATTTTTTATGAAAAAGCCCTTCCACGGCGAGTTTCCTCGCGGTGTGCGTCTTCAAATGAAAAGTCATATTGCCGTATTTAAAGCCACTGCCCACAATGTGATAGGCGTATCAGGCAAATACAAACGCAAGAAAAACAACATCATTGTATGCGCCCACCACGATCACCTGGGCATTAATGAATATGGAGGCAGTCGCTACACAGGCCCACAGGCCATCCACAATGGTGCTGATGACAATGCCAGTGGCGTGGCCGCCATGCTGGAACTATCGAGAAGTCTGAAAGGCCTGAAATACAAGAAAAACAACCTGGTGTTTGTTGCCTTCAGCGGAGAAGAACTCGGTCTGCTGGGCTCCAAGCACTTTGTGCAGCAATGCCCCGTTCCCCGTCAGAAAATCAGCTATGTAGTCAATATTGATATGCTGGGCCGACTGGATCCCCAAAACAAAACCCTGCTCGTGAACGGGGTGGGTACCAGTCCGGTATGGAAAACTACGTTATCGGCCATCAAAAGCGATACCAACCAAATTCGGATTGCCACTACTGAAAGCGGACTGGGTCCTAGCGACCACGCCTCTTTCTACCTGGAAGGCATTCCGGTACTGCATTTCTTCACCGGCCAGCACGAAGATTACCACAAACCCTCCGATGATGCCGATAAAATCAACTACAGCGGCATGGTAGCAGCCGTAAACATTATCGAACAGGTCATTTCTGCCAACACCGGTAAGAAAAAACCCGCCTTCACCAAAACCAAAGACGCAACGCCCGGCAGAAGCAGTTTCAAGGTAACCCTGGGCGTAATGCCCGATTATACCTTCACCGGCACCGGAATGAGACTGGATGGAGTAAGCGATGGGCGCCCTGCGATGAAAGCCGGTCTGCAGCGCGGCGATATTATCACCCGCGTTGGCGCAATCAGCATTAACAGCGTATCGGATTATATGAATGCGCTTGGCAAATTCGAAAAGGGACAAAAAACCGAAGTAACATACCTCCGCGACGGTATATCCCTTACCACCAACGTTGAGTTCTAAACATGAAAATCATTGATCACATTCGCGGAGCCCAGGGTAAAACCCTGTTTTCGTTCGAAATTTTACCCCCTTTGAAGGGCGCCGATATTGCCACATTGTGGAAAGGAATTGATCCGCTGATTGAATTCAACCCCTCTTTTATTGATGTAACGTATCACAGAGAGGATTTTATCATAAAAAACCGTCCTGATGGAAGCTTCGACAAGGTAAGTACCCGCAAAAGGCCCGGCACAGTGGCTATTTGCGCAGCATTGCAGCACAAATACAAAATCGATGCGGTTCCGCACCTTATTTGCGGCGGTTTTTCGCGTGAAGACACAGAAAACGCGCTTATTGACCTCGACTTTCTGGGAATCGACAACATCCTGGCCCTGAGGGGCGATGCCCGCAAAGGCGACACCCACTTTATTCCCGAGCCCGATGGTCACAAAAATGCGCTGGACCTCATTCATCAGATAGGCAATATGAATGCAGGCATTTACCTGGATGAGGAACTCACCAACCCCCGTGATACCCATTTTTGTATTGGAGCTGCCGGCTATCCCGAAAAACACATGGACGCCCCCAGCATGGAAAGCGACATGAAATACCTGAAACGCAAGGTGGATGCGGGCGCTGAATTTCTGGTGACACAGATGTTTTTTGACAACCGACACTATTTCGATTTTGTGAAACGCTGCAGGGAAAATGGCATTCAGGTGCCCATTATTCCCGGGATTAAACCCCTAAGTACAGCCAAGCAGATAGAAGTATTGCCCAGGATTTTTCATATTGAAATGCCGCAAGACCTCGCCCACGCCGTTGCCAAAGCAGGCAGTGATGAAGCGATTAAGCAAATTGGTACTGAATGGGCCACAATGCAGTGTAAAGAACTGATGCAAAAAGGCGCACCTGTACTGCATTTTTATACCATGGGCAAAAGCGAACAAACCTCAGCCATTTGCAGGGCCATTTTCTGATGAAGGGAATCGTTGTAAAAAGCACAGGCAGCTGGTACAACGTACTCGACGAAGAAGGGAAAGCATGGAAAGCCCGCGTACGGGGTAAAATCCGCCTGCAGGAAGCCGATACCAGCAACCCCATAGCGGTGGGCGACCGTGTGCTGCTGCAACCCGACCCTCAATATCCTGACACCTGCAGCATCACCGACATCGAACCTCGGCATAACTGGATTATCCGTAAAAGCAATAAGCTCAGCAGTCGCAGGCAAATTATTGCGGCCAACATCGATGTGGCTGTAATGGTAGCAGGCCTGGCAGCACCCCGCACCTCTTTTGGCTTTATTGACCGTTTTCTGGTCTGCTGTGAAGCGTTTCACATCCCCGCCATCATATTCCTCAACAAGACCGATTTACTACCCGCAGAAGGACTGGAATTGCTAAAGGAAGTGAGCGATATATACATCAGTGCAGGATATAAGGTTATTACCGGTTCTGCAACCACGGGACAGGGCGTAGCGCAACTCAAACAAGATATTGCCGGAAAAACCGTGCTGTTTGCCGGACACAGCGGCGTGGGTAAAAGTACGCTGCTAAACTGCATGTTTCCCGAGGCCGATGCCCGCGTGGGCATCATTTCCGAGGCCCACGAAAAAGGTAAGCACACCACCACCTTTGCCGAAATGCACATGTTTGCCGGAAACACCGGCATCATTGATACCCCGGGCATCCGCGATTTTGGACTGGTGGATATTTTACCTAAAGAAAGCGGACAGTATTTTCCGGAATTCAGGCCCTATTTACAGCATTGCAAGTTCAATGACTGCAGTCACACCAACGAACCCGAGTGTGCCATTAAACAGGCCGTAGAAGCAGGACAGATTCCCATGCCCCGTTTTTATTCATACCTGAGCATTTTGCAGGGTGAGGATGTGTTTAGTTGAAACAAAAAAAGGCGGTATCGCGCCGCTACAACCCGCTGTCCTTGCTGCCTTCCGGCCCTGGGGAATTGAACGAGGAGCTGGCCGTACCGCCGGTGCAAAGATAGGGAAGATTTGTCCTACTGCAACCATAGCATATGGTTTACCCACGGGCTATGGTCAATAAAGAAATCCAAAAAGGTAAAGTGGAATGGTGTTGCCCGCCCCCATTTCAATACCGTCTTTAATGGTGTAGATGGTTACCGCTTTTTTACCGGGTTTTACCTTTTTATTTCTTCCGCCAATTTCAAATACCAGGTCCTGAACCTGAAAATCAGCTTCGCTATGCAGGAATATTTCATTTTGATAGGCTATCTGACTAACCCAAAAGCTTTCCCTTACACTTCCAACCTGCCGCTCCCCTTGTCCTAAACAATGGTAAAGACTCGGGTTGTTCAACAGCATTTTGTCCGGCTTGGTGAGATTGGAAATACTCGTATTAGGATAATTGAGGTGAGTAATTAACCCGGCCTGTTTCAGGTAATACAAGTAATGCAACAAGGTGTTTCTGTTCAGTCCAACTGCCTGTGCCACGCGGGTGGCGTTAAAATCAAAGGGTGGATTTTGTGCCACGGTAAGCAGGATTTTCATCAGTTTATGG
>JBEDNI010000174.1:6990-7724 GCA_041170685.1 Bacteroidota bacterium
GGTGGAAAGGTCTACCTCCAAAATGTATTTTACAATCTGGGATAGACTTTGTACATAATTGCGGTTTTTCTCTAAAAAGAAAGGATAATATCCCTGCTCCAAGTACTCACCAAAGTATTGCAACGGACGTATTTTGGATAACATCTCACCCGCAATGTCAGTGTGCTTGTTTACGATATCCTCCAAGGTGTAGACCGGCAAACTGATTTTATGTTTCAACAACAAATATTCCCGAAAACTAAGGCCCGGCATGGTGTACATCAGCGCCCGCCGACTTAAATCTCCGCCGCTGCTATTGATTTGCAGCACGGAAGACCCCGAAAACAATACATGAAGCCGATCTTCGGTATCGTAAATGTTTTTGATGTGCATACCCCAGTCGGCAAATTTGTGCACCTCATCAAAGTAGAGATACTCGCCGCCATCGGCAGCAAACTGCCTTGCCAGTTCAACCGGCGAATGGGTGGCGAAATAAAAATCGTCTAAACTGGCATACAACACCCTGTGCCCTTTGGATTGTAACATCTTCAATTCCTGGAGCATCCGCGTGGTTTTGCCCGTTCCCCTGGCGCCGACAAGCCCATTCAGTCTCCACTGATAGTTAATTCCATGTGGTGCATTGCGCACCAGCGTGGTGTCTACCTTCTTTATCAGCGTGTTTGAAGTCAACAGCAACTCTTCCATAATACTTATTACTAACAGCAAATATAGGTTTTTTTGCTTAATCTTTTAAC
>JBEDNI010000175.1:0-4301 GCA_041170685.1 Bacteroidota bacterium
TACAACGTTGCCATACGCACCTTCCCCGGCAATATCGTAGCGGGATTTGGGGGATTCACCGTAAAGGATGAATTCAAAGCCGAGGCGGGTAGTGAGAAAGCGCCTGATTATGACAAGGCCTGGGATAAAGGCAAAGAATAATCCGGGTGTTTCCATTCTTTCAAAAAACAGTAAGCCTTGATGAGGCCGCCATATTGGAGGCGATTCGCAGCGCAGAAAGTCGGTCCAGGGCCGAGATACGGGTGCATGTAGCCCGAAAAATCGGAAAAACAGGCACGTTAGCTGCAGCGCAGGCCACTTTTAACGAACTGGGTATGCACCGCACTGAACTTCGCAACGGAGTGTTGATTTTTGTTTGCCCTGGCGAAAAAAAGTTTGCCATACTTGGCGATACAGGGATACACCAACATGTGAGTGATGCATTCTGGGAACTTGTGAAATCAGAAATGCAAGATCTGATGAAAACGGGTAAAATCTCGGAGGCCATTTGTCACGGTATTTACCGTGCCGGAGAACAACTGCAGCAGTACTTCCCTGCAGGAGATCACAATCCTAATGAACTAAGCAATGAAATTTCGCGGGGTTAACATACTACTCGCTGTACTTCTGTTGTTCAGTTGCCACGGGCTGTTGCAAGCACAAACCGAAGATGATATTGCCCGCAAACCGGTGCCCGATTACCGTGGGCTGGTTAACGATTTTGCCGGTGTTTTACAGAAAGAAGAAGTTTCCTTACTGGAACAGCAATTAAGAAGATATGAAGACAGCAGCAGCACTCAGATTGTTGTCGTGCTGGAGAAAACCCTTGATGGCCGCGATCAGTTTGACCGAAGCATGGATTTCGCCCGGCTTTGGGGTGTAGGGCAGAAAGACAAAAACAATGGTGTGGTGATTTACCTTGCCATTGATGACCGAAAACTCAGTATAAGAACAGCCAATGCTACACAGGGCGCACTCACTGATGGGGAAACAGGTGAAATACGCAGAAAAATCATGCAGCCCTTGCTGAAGCAGGGCAGATATTTTGAAGCGCTTGACAGTGGCACGCATGCCGTAATGCTTGCGCTTACAGGTGAATTCAAAGCTGATGGAAAAACAAAACAGAGTGACGCACCCGGCTTTTTAATCCTATTCATCGTTTTATTGATAATATTTATTGGCTCCTCGTTTGGACGCAGAGGCAGAAGTCGCGGTTACGGCGGAATGGGGCCTTATTTCTGGGGCGGAGGATTTGGTGGTGGATTTGGTGGTGGTGGTGGCAGTTCCGGAAGCAGCTGGGGCGGCATGGGCGGTGGCGGCGGTTTTGACGGCGGTGGTTCAGACGGTGGCTGGTAAAAAAACATGACCGGCTAAATGTTGTTTATTGTAATCAAAACCTAACTTCAGGCCTCCTTTTTCAGTACCTTTGCACCCCCTAAATTGGAACCCGAACTCAATTATATCGACAAAGGTGAAATAACCGTCATCGGTGCCAGGGAACACAACCTGAAAAACCTGGATCTGGTTATACCCAGAAACAAACTGGTTGTTTTCACCGGTTTATCCGGTTCCGGCAAAAGTTCGCTTGCCTTTGATACCCTATTTGCGGAGGGGCAGCGACGTTATCTGGAAAGTTTCAGCGCTTATGCCCGTCAGTTTATAGGCGATATGAAGCGGCCGGATGTAGACAAAATTACCGGCCTTAGTCCTGTTATCAGCATAGAACAAAAAACCGTTTCACGCAATCCACGCAGCACGGTGGGGACTGTTACTGAGGTTTATGATTTTCTGCGCCTGCTGTTTGCCCGTGCCGGTGAGGCCTTCAGCTATGTTTCCGGAGAAAAAATGGTTCGGTTTACGGAAGCCCAAATTATCGAATCCATCATTGAACGATTTAATGGCGAAAAAATCACCTTGCTGGCGCCCTTGGTAAAAGGCAGAAAAGGACACTATCGCGAGCTTTTTGAACAAACGCTGAAGCGGGGATACAATAAAGTGAGGGTTGATGGTGAAATTCTGGACATCAAACCCGGCATGCAGGTTGACCGCTATAAAATTCATGATGTAGAGGCGGTAGTGGACAGAATACAAGTAAATGGTCTTGATACACAGCGGTTGAATGACAGTGTGGGAACTGCATTAAAAATGGGACATGGTTATCTGATGATTCTTACCGAAAACAATGTTCACCCCTATTCCAGGTTTTTAATGGATCCCGTTTCCGGTATCAGTTATGAGGAACCTCAGCCCAACAGTTTTTCGTTTAACAGTCCTTATGGAGCATGCGAACATTGCGAAGGTTTGGGAGAAGTGGCAGAAGTAAACATTGATTACATCATCCCAGACAGAACCAAAAGCATCAACAAAGGAGCGATTATTCCTGTGGGTGAACTAAGGGATAACTGGACATTTACCCAGCTGAGAGCCGTTGCCAAACACCTTGATTTCAGTCTGGCAGAT
The DNA here is from genome assembly GCA_041170685.1 of Bacteroidota bacterium. Taxonomy (GTDB): domain Bacteria; phylum Bacteroidota; class Bacteroidia; order NS11-12g; family UBA955; genus RGEC01. The sequence goes on from JBEDNI010000175.1 coordinate 2,440, forward strand.
ACGATTGAAAAACTCTCCAAGGAACAGGTGGAAGCTGTTTTATATGGCCTGAAAGATAAAATCACCATTGAACACACAGGCAATGACGGTAAAAAACACAAATATCAAAGTCAGTGGAAAGGTGTCGTTCACTACATTAATGAGAATTTTTTCGAGAGCGATGATGATAAACTAAGGCAGTGGGCAGAGGAGTTTATGCATACACAATCCTGCCCTGAATGTGGTGGCAGCAGGCTAAAAAAACAATCTTTGTTCATCAAATTTGGCGATAAAAACATCTCAGAAGTTGCATCCATGAATCTGGGTGATATGGCCAAATGGATTGAGAACATTGAAGATCACATCACAGAGCGCCAAAAAATCATAGCTGCCGAATTGATGAAAGAAATCGGTGCCAGGGTTGGATTTCTCAATGCTGTGGGCCTAGATTATCTCAGCTTGAACAGTCCGGCCAGAACCCTCAGTGGCGGTGAAGCCCAGCGTATAAGGCTTGCCACGCAGATAGGAAGCAAACTGGTGAATGTGCTGTATATACTGGATGAACCCAGCATAGGACTTCATCAACGTGATAATGAAAAACTCATTGACAGTCTGAAAGAGCTGCGTGATCTGGGCAACACCGTGCTGGTGGTGGAACACGACAAAGACATGATGCTGGCAAGCGACTGGCTTGTGGAGATTGGACCCGGAGCGGGTGCCCATGGCGGAGAAATAGTCGCATCAGCAGTCCCGGAGGAATTTGTAAAATCCGCAAGTGTTACCGCTTCATACCTTGCAGACAGAATCAGCATTGCTGTTCCCACAAAAAGAAGAAAACCGGGTAAAGAAAAACTGGTTTTAAAAGGTTGTAAAGGGCACAATTTAAAAAATGTGGATGTGGAAATTCCGCTTGGCGTATTGGTTTGCATCAGTGGAGTTAGTGGAAGCGGGAAATCATCACTTATCAACGAGACCCTATTCCCTATTCTTCATAATCATGTATACAACACCCATTACAGACCGCTGGAACACACTTCCATTAAAGGACTTGAACATATAGATAAAGTTATCCGAATAGACCAAAGTCCGATTGGCAGAACCCCACGAAGCAATCCTGCGACCTATGTTGGGGTATTCACCGAAATCAGAAACTTATTTGCCGAGCTGCCCGAAGCGAGAATACGTGGCTACAAGCCCGGCAGGTTTAGTTTCAACGTTAAAGGTGGCCGTTGTGAAGGCTGCGGCGGTGGCGGAAAAAAAGTTATTGAGATGAACTTCCTGCCCAATGTGGAGGTGAAATGCGATGTTTGCCAGGGAAAGCGATACAATCGTGAAACGCTGGAAGTAAGGTATAGGGGTAAAAGTATATACGATGTACTGGAAATGTCGATTGCACAGGCCGTTGTATTTTTTGAGCATTTGCCACTCATTCACCGAAAAATTAAAACCATGGTGGATGTTGGACTCGGCTACATAACACTAGGTCAAAGTAGCACAACCTTAAGTGGTGGCGAGGCACAACGGGTAAAGCTGGCCACTGAATTAAGCAAAAAGGATACCGGAAAAACGGTTTACATATTAGACGAACCCACTACAGGACTGCATTTTGACGACATTAGACAATTGCTTTCTGTATTGCAGGAACTGACTGATAAGGGCAATACAGTATTGGTGATAGAACACAACATGGACGTAATTAAAGTAGCAGACCATGTAATTGATCTTGGGCCTGAGGGAGGAACTGGTGGTGGAAGTATTCTGGCCACAGGCACACCGGAAGATATTATCAATGTAAAAGAGAGCCATACAGGCAGATTTCTTCGCAAGGAGTTAATCGACTAATTTTTACCTCTATTAGTTGTTGCTAAAAAACATCTATATTT
>JBEDNI010000176.1:0-4266 GCA_041170685.1 Bacteroidota bacterium
GATTATTGGCGGCACGGGCGACAGAGGTGTGGTAGCCAGCTGCAGTTACGAGGCGAGGGCCTATGGGGTAAGGAGTGCCATGCCGGTAAAAATGGCGCGGCAGCTATGCCCCGGTGCCATGATCATACGAGGCGACCATGAATTATACAGCCAATACTCACGCATGGTAACCAACATTGTAGCTGAGAGTGTTCCTGTATATGAAAAAAGCAGCATTGATGAGTTTTACCTGGATTTGAGCGGCATGGATCGTTTTTTTGGCTGCTGGCAGATAGCCCAAGAACTGGGGCTTAAGATAAACCGTGAGACGGGGCTGCCTATTTCCTTTGGGCTGAGCGCCAACAAAACCGTCAGTAAAATAGCCACCGGAGAGGCCAAACCTGCGGGGGCCAAAAACATACTGCACGGAAATGAAAAGCCCTTTCTGGCGCCACTGAGCATAAAAAAAATACCCGGGGTGGGACAAGAAACCTACAAAACACTCAGGGGGCTGGGCATTCAGCGTATTGAAACCGTACAATCCATGCCGATGGAGCTCATGGAAAAAACCTTAGGGAAAACCGGCACCGATATCTGGAAAAAAAGCCAGGGAATAGACCACAACCCCGTAGAGCCTTACCGGGAACAAAAAAGCATTAGTGCAGAGCAAACATTTGAACAGGACACCATCGATGTGCAAATGCTAAAGAGCCTTATCGTGAGCATGGCTGAAAACCTGGCCTACCAGCTTCGAAAACAAAATAAAGTAACCGGTTGTGTTACCGTAAAAATACGCTACAGCGATTTCAACACCTACACAAAACAGCTGCGTATTGCGTACACCAGCGCCGATCACACATTAATTTCCTACAGTTGCGAACTATTTGAAAAACTATATGAAAAACGTATGCTGATACGATTGATTGGCATAAGATTCAGCGAGCTGGTAACCGGGTCCCTGCAAATTAATCTGTTTGAGCATACCGAAGAAATGATTAACCTGTATCAGGCCATGGATAAAATACGCAATCGATATGGAGATGATGCAGTAAAAAGAGCGATTTCAAACGGCTACAATCATCCCTCGGATAAGCAATAATAACCGAAATTTGGATAAGGGCACCATGAAACTCAAAAACTCAAAAAACATCCTATTTAGCCACATATTGGATATCGCGAAGATTACAGTCGGCATATTTTCTGCAGCATTCGGATCCAAGGCATTTTTATTGCCTAACGAATTTATTGATGGAGGCGCTACAGGTATATCCTTGCTCAGTTCTGCCATTAGTGGAGCTCCATTCCATATACTCATCATCGCAATCAACATTCCACTGGTCATCATGGGGCTGAAAACGCTGGGAAGAACCTTTGCGCTAAAAACAACCATAGCTGTCATGGGATTAGCGGTAATACTGGCTTGGGTGGAGTTCCCCGTTGTTACTCACGATAAATTACTGGTGGCTGCGTTTGGAGGGTTCTTCCTTGGTGCAGGAATAGGCCTTGCAGTCAGGGGAGGATGTGTTATTGACGGAATTGAAATTCTGGCGATTTTTTTGAGTAAAAAAACAAATACAACCATTCGTGATGTCATCCTTTTCATCAACATAGTCATTTTTGCTTCGGCCGCTTATTTCCTTGGCACAGAAAGAGCCATGTATTCCATGATTACCTACCTGGCGGCCTCAAAAACCCTAAATTTTGTGATTGAGGGAATAGAAGGATATGTAGGGGTAACCATCGTTTCATCCCAAGGCGAAAAAATTCAAAAAATGATTAGTCATAAAATGGGCAGAGGCGTAACCATATACAATGGAAAGAAAGGATATGGAAAACGTGGCGAAACCAATGAAATTGACATCCTGTATACTGTTATCACGCGGCTTGAAATCAACAAATTAAAACGAGAACTGGATTTAATAGAACCCAACGCATTTGTCGTTATGCACAGCGTTAAAGAAACCAAGGGAGGCATCATTAAGCAAAGACCACTGAACCACGGCGATTAATATTAAAAAATCACAGTACCTTTGTAGAAATGCCATGAGAACAAAGTCATTATTGTTGTTTTTAAGCATGTATGCAATTAATGCAATTGCACAAACCCCTTCCCTCATTATCTGCAAAGGGTCAGGCATTAACTACAAGGAATTCAATACCGGAAACAGCTTGCCATCGGTGAGCTGGAAATGGACCTTCCAGGGTGGCGTACCCGGCAGTTCAGCGCTCAGAGAGCCCAATGTCAATTATCCTGATACCGGATTATTCCTTACCTCATGTGAAAGCACCTTCTCCGATTCGAGCAAAAAGACCCAAAACATCTGGGTGCTGGTTATTCAGAGTGCTTTTGAACCCATACCCATGCGCGATACGGTTTTTTGCGGAAGCGGCATTACCCTGAATCTGAATGCGGGCAACAATTTTCGTGGTGCCCAATACCACTGGACCAGCGCTGATGTGAATTTATCCGGCACAGACACCAACAACCGCACCCTAACCATTACCCAACCCGGCACGTATTCCGTAAAAGTATACTCTCAGTGCGGCAGTACAAGTAAAACGATAACCGTTAGACAAGGCACTCAGCCGCAGGTGGATCTGGGCAATGACCGATTTGTATGCAGAAATGCCAATGTGCTGCTGGATGCAGGTTCCGGCGCGGGTTTTAACTATTTATGGAGCCCGGGAAATGAAACTACATCTTCCATCATTGCCAACCTGGCCGGAGATTATAGCGTAACGGTAACCAGTGCTGATGGTTGCAGAAAAACCGATAATATTTCACTGATAGACAGTTGCCCGCCCATATTTTTTGTTCCCAACGCATTCACTCCCAACGATGCCTCCCCTAACGATATATTTCAGCCTTATCTGGAGGGTTTTACCCAGTTTTCAATGCTTATTATTAACCGATGGGGACAGATAGTTTACAAATCAACCGACATGAAAGCCGGTTGGGATGGCAACTACATGGGCAAGCCTGCCCCCTCAGGCGTTTATGCCTGCCGCATTGAGTTGCTGGGCACTGATAAAATTCGCCGAATCCATACGGGCAATATCACTTTGCTGCGTTAAGGGTTTTTTCCGAACTTCGCCCCAATGAACGGATTTGAAACCGTGTATGTGGGTGACCTTCGCACCCAAAACACACACCTGCAAAGCGGAAATAGCATTATTACGGATGCACCATCAGACAATCAGGGTAAAGGCGAGGCATTCTCTCCCACCGATTTGTGCGCATTGAGTCTGGCCAACTGCATCATCACCACCATGGGAATTTACGCCCAAAACCACGGATACCATATTGAAGGAACCAAAGCGCATACCCTAAAACACATGGTAAACGATCCGCGCAGAATTGCCCGTATTGAAATCAAAATTCAGGTTTCCCTGCTTGAAAACAAAGACGAGCATGCCAAAGTAGGTTTGCTTCGTATTGTCAAAACCTGTCCTGTAGCCCGCTCTCTGCACCCTGATATCATCCAGGATGTAACAGTGGAATTTGTTTAGAGATTGCCTCTCAGTTCCTGTTCGCGTTCAATACTCTCAAACAGCGCCTTGAAATTGCCTTTGCCAAAGCTTTTGGCACCACGACGCTGTATAATCTCGTAAAACAAAGTAGGTCTGTCTTCTACAGGTTTGGTAAAGATTTGCAACAAATACCCGTCTTCATCTCTGTCAATTAGAATATTCAGCTTTTTCAGCGCCTCCAGATTTTCATTAATTTTTCCCACACGCTCAGGGATATCATCGTAGTAGGTCTCAGGAACATATAAAAACTCAACCCCTCTGCGTCTCAGCTCACCCACGGTTTCAATAATATTGTCTGTTTCTATGGCAATATGCTGAACACCTGCTCCATGGTAAAAGTCTAGGTATTCTTCAATCTGTGATTTTTTACGTCCTTCGGCGGGCTCGTTGATGGGGAATTTGATGTAGCCATTGCCATTGCTGACCACTTTGCTCATCAGTGCACTGTATTCTGTGCTGATATCCTCATCATCAAAGGTGATAAGCAGCTTAAAGCCCATCACATCCTCATAATACTTCACCCATTGGTTCATTGTGCCCAGCTCTACATTGCCCACACAATGATCTACATACCTTAAGCCCACAGGAACCACCTCAATGGCATTGTTCACTGCCTTAAAACCGGGGAGAAAGGGACCATGATAGTGAGTGCGTTCCACAAATTTGTGAATAGTCTCACCGTAGGTATGAATGGCACTAATCACCACCCAGCCGTGTTCATCTTCAAAACGGGTGGGCTCCATGTAAGGTTTGGCA
>JBEDNI010000177.1:0-4249 GCA_041170685.1 Bacteroidota bacterium
AGGGTATTCCATGCGGTTAATGTTTTTGAGCCGTACAGATACCGCACTGCGTTTTTACGCTTTTGGCAGACACTCGGAAGACCGGGATTCCAGATCCCCTAAATGGCAGCATTTCTATGATTATGACTATCATTTTGATGATTCCAAAAACAAACCCATTGATTTCTATGCCTTCTATTCAGGGAAAAAGACAGCTACGGAAGTCTATCCATCGGATGACCGATTGCTGGACAATCGGTTTGAAACAGAGGGATACTACTATTTACTGGAACCCGGAATGAACAAAGTAAGTCTTGAAAATTCCGGTGGATTCTGGGTTGCTCCCGTGAAAGACAGGGCTCCGGCCATGGGGGCTTACACGGTAAGGAGGGGAAGAGGGCTGGTAGGGCTGAGGAAGGAATATGTTGACAGAAAAAAGGAGAAAAACGTAATCCGCTTCTCCGTTTATGATAAAACTGAAACCCTGTTTCCGGAGTTAAAGCCCTTGCTGAATTATCCGTTTGAAATTGAAACCGGCATGGACTCCAGGGAGTTTGGCTCATTGTTTATTCGCGGAGCAGTGTATGCCGACATCCGTTTTACCGCTTCAGGTGGTGCCTGGTTTATGGATTTACGTACCGAATCCGGCTACTGGCGTTTTTCTCTTTTGCAGCCGAAGGACAAGGTCAAGAAAGCAACAGCAAGATCCAAGTCCAGGCAAATGGAGTTTTTGGCTAAAATGGCCAGGTATGCAGAAATAAGGCAGGAAAAAGAGCGTGCAATCATGGCGTATCATGCGCGATTTAAGGAAGCAGGCATTCAGCAGGCCAAGCGGGTGCTGATGTATGGACAGGTAAAACCCCGTGGACAATCGGTGTACTCATTCAATATGCGCAGTATGGGCACTTTTACCTGGGCAAACCCTGTGTTAACATCAGATACAGGCCGGGTAGATGTTAAATTTACCAACAAGGAAGGAATACCCTTAGATGTGAAGCAGGTTTGGCTGGCCCATCACAGGCCATTTCGCTATCAATACCTTGGAGCATCAGATGTGTATGCATTGAATATTTCGCCGGCTACTCTTGCTTATATTGGTTTGAAGGATCAATTGGGCAGAATGTATTATCTATCACCCGAAAAATATCGTGTAATGGGCATTAAAAGTAATTCACTCGTGTTTTTGCCTATGGAAGAATTGCCGAAAAACATACAATCCCATAAAGAGCTGGAAACATTAATCGGAGTTAAATAAGATGGTCTCAGGCAGTATTTTAATTGCAATCGTCGGGTATTTTGTGCTGTTGCTGGGCGTGGCTTTTTACACCTCGCGCAATGCCGACAGCGAATCTTTTTTTATAGGGAATCGCAATAGTAACTGGCTGTTGGTGGCTTTTGGTATGATTGGTACATCCTTGTCGGGTGTCACCTTTGTGAGCGTCCCCGGTGATGTGGGTAACAGCGGATTTGCTTATTTTCAGCTGGTGCTGGGCTATTGGCTAGGCTACTGGGTGGTGGCTTTTGTGCTGCTGCCATTGTATTACAAACTCAACCTCACCAGTATTTACAGTTTTCTGGGAAATCGGCTGGGAGAAAAAGCCCACAAAATAGGAGCATCATTTTTTATACTTTCCAGAACGGTGGGTGCCACAGCCCGTCTGTATCTGGTGGTCAGCATCCTGGATGTGTTTGTGTTTTCGGCATTCCACATTCCATTCTGGCTTTCAGCCGTTGTAATACTGGTTTTGATTTTACTGTATACATTTCAGGGTGGTGTGAAAACCATCATCATTACCGATACACTGCAAACTACGGGCATGTTGCTGGGGCTGATACTGTGTCTTTTTGCCATTGTGAAAGCCCTGAATACGGATTTTAGCGGGGCCTGGCAAATGGCTTCGGAGGGTAACCTTACCCGACTTTGGATAACCGACCCTGAGAAACCGGGATTTTTCCTTAAACAAATTCTTGGGGGCATGTTTATTACCATCACCATGACCGGGATGGATCAGGAGATGATGCAAAAGAATATATCCGTGAAAAACCTGAAAGACTCACAAAAAAACATGATGTTGATGAGTGCCGTTCTCGTAGGGGTAAATGCCTTGTTCCTATTGCTGGGTGCGGTTTTACACGTGTATCATTCTAAGAGCCCCATAATGCTGGGTAATGGTTTAGCAGCCGCCGGCGACGATCTTTTTCCGGCCCTTGCCCTGAGTGAAGCATTTTCCGGCGGGCTGGGCATTGTGTTTGTCATCGCCCTTATTTCTGCATTATTTCCCAGTGTGGACGGCGCACTCACCTCACTTACCTCCAGCTATTGCATTGATGTGCTGAACATGCAACAATCCGAAACGGATGAAAAAGCCCGAAAACGCAAGCGAATGATGGTGCACCTTACCTTCACTGTATTGTTTTTACTCATGGTTTTTCTGTTTCGCTACATTAATGACAAATCTATCATTCAGTTTATCATCAAATTTGCAGGAATTACCTACGGTCCGCTTTTAGGACTATTCTCGTTTGGTTTGCTCACTCGGCGCAAGGTGAAGAATTCCTATTTATGGCCCGCCTGCCTGATGGGACCCATCGTGGTACTTGCACTGGATTTGCTTAGCAATCCTATGTACTATGAGCAAAAACTGCAAGTGAAACTAGGGCTGACTGCCTTGTCAGATACCTTGTTTCATGGATACAAAATTGGGCCTGAACTGATCATTATTAACGGATTGATTGTGTTTGCCGGTTTGTGGCTGTTCTCTGATAATGCCGAAAAAAAAATGGTGTAATCAAGCCATTGTCAGGATTTAATGTCTCTAATGAACCATAAAAAAGCAGATTTTACATAATTTTTATGCAAAATAGGTCAGTTTTATTTGGATGCGGGTCACTTGGTTACATGTATCCCAGCGTTTTTAACATGCTTTTATAACTCTGCTCTTTACTAAAGAGTTTGAAGTAGTACTCGCCATTCTCGTCTTTGTCAATGATAACATGTTTGGGTGAAGGCGTAAGACAATGTTGTATGCCTCCATACCCCCCAATGCTCTCCTGGTAGGCGCCGGTATGAAAGAATCCGATATAGAGAGGGTCTTCTTTGTCGTATTGGGGCAGATAAATGGCATTCACATGCTGTTCTGAGTTGTAGTAATCGTCGCTGTCGCAAGTAATTCCACCCAGCAGAACCCTTTCATATTCCTCATCCCATCTGTTGATGGGCAACATTACAAACTTCTTGTTTATGGCCCAGGCATCAGGTAAGGTGGTCATGAAGCTGCTGTCAATCATATTCCATTTTTCACGGTCGTTTTGGGGTTTCTGATCCAGTACCCTGAAGATGGCTCCACCGGATTCACCCACGGTGAATGAACCAAATTCTGTAAAAATGTCCGGCTCCGGAATTTCATTTTCAGTACATACCTGCTTAATCTGAGAAACGATTTCTGTAGCCATGTACTCATAGTCGTAATCAAAGGTCATGGAGTTTTTAATGGGGAAACCACCGCCAATGTTGAGGGTGTCAAGGGTAGGACATTCTTTTTTGAGTTCACAATATACTTTAAGGCACTTGTGAAGTTCATTCCAGTAGTATGCAGTATCGTAAATGCCCGTATTGATGAAAAAGTGCAGCATTTTAAGGTTTACGTTTTTGTTCCTTTTTATTTTGCTGCGGTAAAAGGGTAGAATGTCTTTATAGCCAATACCAAGGCGGGATGTATAGAACTCGAATTTGGGTTCTTCTTCAGAGGCAATGCGTATGCCGCAGGTAAACGGTGCATTCACCTGGGCTTCCAGTTGTTCTATTTCGCGGTAGTTATCAATCACCGGAATCACATTGGTCCAGCCGGTATTGATCAAATTGGCGATGTTCTCTATGTATTGTTCGCGCTTAAAACCATTGCATACCACAAACTTGTCTTTGTTAATCAGGCCCTGTTCAAATAGGTTTTCAATGATATTGATATCGAAGGCACTGGACGTTTCAATATGCACATTGTTTTTCAGTACCTCTTCTATTACATATTGAAAGTGATTGCTTTTTGTGCAGTAGCAATAGTAGTATTTACCCTGATAGTCTGCTTTGGCAATGGCTACATTGAACCAAGTTCTTGCCTTTTGAATGTTCTCGGATATTTTGGGTAAATAGGTGAATTTTAAGGGCGTTCCATACTGGTTAATCAGCTCCATCAAGGGAATGTTGTGGAACATCAGGTCATTGTTTTCATCAAGTTTAAACTCTTCTTGTGGAAAGTAAAAGGTCTGGTTAATG
>JBEDNI010000178.1:0-6188 GCA_041170685.1 Bacteroidota bacterium
CCCAGAGATGTTAACGAAGTGAAGGTCCTGATTGCTGATGATCACACCATTATCTTCAGTGGCATCAAGCTAATCCTAACCATGAATCTTAACATAAAGAATATTGTTGAGTGTTCACAGTTGAGCATGCTATTGCCCACCATCGAAAAGGAAAAACCCACCCACATCATCCTCGATGTTACCTTCCCTGAGGGATCAAGCATAACCCTGGTAGAAAAAATCATTGAGCGCAACCCGGAAACCCGGATTTTATTGTTTTCAATGCATCCTGAAGTGATGTTCCAGCGCATTCTCAGCAAATACAAAATAGACTATTGCGAAAAGAAAACATCCGAAGTGGAAATAACCCGTCGTTTTTCTGAGTTTATCAACGGTGTTACTATGCCCCGCTTGAACAAAAAACCACTGATCAAGGGAAAACGGGAAAACCAGATACTGCAAATGCTGATGGAAGGTAAGTCTACGTTGAATATCGCCACAGAGCTCGGTATTAAAAGCAATACCGTATCGACCATAAAAGCCCGCATCTTCCACAAGCTGAATGTAAACAACGTTGTAGAGTTGGTTCAGCTCTATAAATGATTCGTCCGAAAGGCAAACCCCTATTACTATTCGCGGTAATTGTATCGCTATGTTCTGTTGTCTTCGGACAAACCAAAACAGAATATTATCCTCGTTATTTTAATAAACAAAACAAACAGTTATCCGAAAACATCATATCGGATTTACTGCTGGATGAATCGGGCAGATTATGGATTGCCTCACCCAATGGACTTTTTCACTTCGACGGTTCACAAATCTCCCCATACCCATCCAAAATTCCGGAAAGAATTACCAAAATTTATCAAAATGAGCGCAAAGAACTTTTCATTAATTGCATTGATAGAAAAACCTACAAAATAAGCCGCGATACATTTATAGAAAACCTGAATTATTCCGCCTCCGACTTTCCGCCTTTTCATCACATCTTGTATTCTATCAACCTACCTTTGGGTAATTGGTTGTGGAATCAAGCCAAAGACTCCCTGAAAGGTGCAACGGCATTCAATATCTTTCCCAACAAATCGGTATACATACGAAGAAACAATAACATATATCGATTTGAAAATAATCACTATCAGCTAATTCAGTCAAGTAATGCAATCATCAGAGATATTTTCTATCAAAACAACTACTGGATACTGAAAGCCAACAGCAATGAATTAATTAATATTAGCAAGGCCGGAGCCAATCCCATTTCACTACCGATAAAAACCATTGAAATAGACAAAGCAAGATGGTTTATCGACAATAACGAAACACCTGTTATCATTCATCAGAATAAAGCCTGGATTTTGAACACAGATAAGGGTGGTGAGACCTACTACTGGAAACTCATATCAGAAGAAATACCCACAGATATTACAATTTTTAATGCGCTCTACAGTCAACAACTTGATAAACTTTTCATAGGGACTTTTGCCTATGGCCTGCTTATTTACAGCAAATCCAATTTCTCCATTTACCAGCACAAACCACCCAAAAACAATTTAGATTTATACCAATATTATTTACAAATTCCCCTGAGAAACGGACAGTTTGTTGCCGATTATCCGGGACAGTTTACTAACACACCTGCGCATTTCAGGGATTTTTTCAAAAACAATAACCTGTCCTATTCCTATCACTATATCAATGATCAAACCATATTGGGTAAATCAGATAATTATTATTACACCCTGGATCTCAATACCCTGACCCCAAAGAAAGTAGGTAAGAATATCAAACCTATGGGGCAGAATCAAAGCTACATTAATTTTCAAGGTACCACCTATATTCTGAATTCCCATGGCATCTTCATTTACGATTCTCGAAATGATACAGTGATTCAAAAAATAAAAACACCCATTGGTTATGGTTTGGTAAACCAAAGTATGGTTATCAATAACAAAATATGGCTGGCCTATTGCGGAGGATTGATGATTTATGATCCTAAGGTTAATCAGATTCATCATATAAAAAAATCTACCTGCTTCAGATATTTCTACAGACATAACCAACGTATTATTGTAACCACCTATGGAGAAGGCTTATTCTCCATAGACACGGTAAATCTAAGTCTCCAAAAATTAAAATCCGATCATTATGGCTCGCTGTTAAGAACCCATTTCTTGATTAAAGATAAAAACAACTTTGTTTGGGCGTCTACCAATGACGGGTTGTTGCGTTTCTCTGCCAAAAGTTTTCAAAAAGTAGTTGAAGGGGGCGATTTTATGCCTCAGCCACAATACTTCGATTATAATGACGGCCTGCCTACTGACGAGATGAACGGTGGTGCTTATCCTGCCTACCTGAATTTTGGAGACTCCATTTACAGTATTCCCAGCTTGATGGGGATTATTCAATTTAGGCCTGTGAAAGATTTTCCATACAGAATATCAGGGCAATCTATACACATAAAACGGGTGACCGGATTCGGCAAAACACTCCGGATACAAGATGGTAAACTCAAGCTGACCAACAACATCAATGAGATTAAATTCAACATTCAAACTGTACACTGGGCAAACCCCAAAAGTCTAAATCTGTACTACCGAATCGATGACACCCTGGCATACATACCCTACAATGAAATTACCAGGGTCAATATTTTGGTGGGAAAGCCCGGTTTACACAACTTACAGTTTCTGTATATCGATGACAATGGCAAAGAAAATGTAGTTTTAAACATCCAAATAACCAAGGAAAAACCGTGGTATTTCCAGACTTTATACCTCATTATTTTTAGTATAATCTTGGTCGTTGTAATCGGGTTCATTGCATGGATAAAAACCCGAAATACCGAAAGAAAAAACAAGAAACTCGTGGAAATCATCCGGGAAAAAACACAAGAAATCACCAAGATCAATGGCGAATTAATGGTAAAAGTAGAGGAATTAACACAACTGAATAAAATCAATGGAATATACATCAGCGTAATTAATCACGATTTGTTTGCACCCATTAAATACATCAATGTAGTAGGTGATAAGGTACATGAATATCAGAAAAGACTTAAAAAAGCGGATATTTTAAGTCATCTTGAACTCATTATTAATTCCACCAAAAGACTGGAGATACTGTGTTCAAATATTTTAAATGAGAGATCCAGCGGCAATTCATTCACTTCTGTACAGCCCGATATACCCATTCGCAGCATGGTGGCTGACTTGCAAAGCTTCGTGAAAATAGGTTTACAAATCAATAATAATGAGTTGATAGCCCGCATACCTGCCAAAGCGACCGCCTCCACCTCCAAAAGTGCCCTGAATATTATTTTAACCAATTTAATCAGTAATGCTAACAGGTTTACCAAAAACGGAACCATTAGCATTCATTACCATAAACAGGAAGATTTTCATTACATTGAGGTGAAAGATACCGGAAATGGGATGCAACCGGATGTTCTTGAAAAAATTCAGAACCGCACATTACGGGTTAACCACAAGGACAGCAGCGAATTGCAAAGTTATGGAATAGGATATTCGCTCATATTTAAAATGCTGGATATTATCAAAGGAGATATGAAGGTTGCTTCCACCCCTCTGAAAGGCACATCCGTAACCATTATTTTTCCTGATTTACCGGCCTAAGCAAACCCATAATGCGTGCAAACCAAGTCAGTCGCTGTGCTGAGTAAACAAGCCATCCCTCATGTGCAAATGGCGATCTGCCATTCCGGCCAATTCCGGATTATGGGTTACTATGACAAATGTTTGTCCCAGTTCCTCCCTCAGCGTCAAAAAATAATCATGAAGAGAACGTGCATTTTTACTGTCCAGATTTCCACTCGGTTCATCTGCAAAAACCACCGCCGGATTATTGATTAGAGCACGCACCACAGATACCCGCTGCTGCTCACCACCGCTTAGCTCCGAAGGATTATGATGCATTCGGTCGGCAATCCCCAGTAATTCAAATAAGGGAATTGCTTTCTCTGCTGCCTCCTTTTTACTCATTCCTGCTATCCATGCCGGCATACTGGCATTTTCAAGTGCTGAAAATTCCGGCAGCAGCTGATGAAACTGAAATACAAATCCCAGATTCTGATTTCTGAATTGAGACAATCTACGCCTATCCATAGCATTGATACGCTCGTTGTTGATAAATACATCCCCCTCGTCAACGTGCTTTTGCCGGCACCGCTCTCACCCGTAATACAAACAATTTCAGAAGACTGCACCGCCAGGTCAATTCCTTTTAGCACTTCCAGTTTCCCATAGCACTTTCTAATACTCTTGGCAACAATAAGGGCTGGTGACTCCATCACACTTCAAACCTACGGCAAATTTTCTTTTTTGAGATAACTTATCATAAAAATCAGGTATGACGATATAAAATAGTTAATTTTGCGTCCCGTAAAACAAGCATGAATATTCACGAGTATCAGGCCAAAGAAATACTGAAAAGTTATGGAGTGGCCATTCAGGGAGGTTTTGTTGCAGAAACTCCCGAACAGGCCATGGAAGCTGCACGCAAGGTAAAAGCCGAATTCAACAGCGACTGGTGCGTCATCAAAGCCCAGATTCATGCCGGTGGACGCGGTAAAGGAAAAATTGCCGGAACCGAGCACAGGGGTGTACAGATTGCAAAAAATCCCGAACAGGCTGCAGAAATCACAAAAAACCTACTGGGTGGAACCCTGATTACCATACAGACCGGTGCAGCCGGAAAAGTGGTCAATAAAGTGCTGGTAGCCCAGGATGTATTTTACCCCGGCCCTTCAGAACCCAAGGAATATTACATGAGCGTGCTGCTGGACCGTCAGACCAAAAGAAATGTGATTATCTACACTACCGAAGGCGGAATGGACATTGAGGAAGTAGCTGAACAGCATCCTGAAAAAATCCATAAAGAATGGATAGATCCTGCCGTGGGTTTTCAGGCATTTCAGGCCCGTAAAATTGCGTTCAAACTGGGGCTGGAAGGCAAAGCATTCAAAGAAATGGTAAGTTTCGTAACTGCGCTCTATAAAGCCTATGATGAAACCGACAGCGCCATGTTCGAAATCAATCCCGTGCTGAAAACAAGTGATGACCGCATCATTGCCGTAGATGCCAAAGTAAATCTGGATGACAACGCCCTTTACCGCCATCCCGACTACGCCGCCCTTCGCGATATCGCAGAAGAAGACCCCACCGAAGTGGAAGCAGGCCAATACAACCTCAATTTTGTTAAGTTGGACGGAAACGTAGGATGTATGGTGAACGGGGCAGGTCTGGCTATGGCAACCATGGATATTATTAAACTGAGTGGTGGTGAGCCCGCCAACTTTCTGGATGTAGGCGGAACAGCCAATGCTGAAACCGTGGAAGCCGGATTCCGAATCATCATGAGTGATCCCAACGTAAAAGCCATCCTCATCAATATCTTCGGCGGCATCGTTCGTTGCGACCGTGTGGCCAATGGTGTGGTAGAGGCATATAAGAAAATTGGGGATGTAAAAATTCCGATTATCGTGCGTTTACAGGGTACCAACGCCGAAGAGGCCAAGCGCATCATCGATGAAAGCGGACTGAAAGTATTCAGTGCCATTGTGCTGAAAGAAGCTGCCGACCTGGTGAAGAAAGTACTGACCGAGAGCAGTACTTCAGCCTGATTATAATTTCCGCTAACTACTTTTGCATTAATTTGCAGAAAAGATTTTATGGGATTTATTACTGAATTCAAAGAATTTATTAAAAAAGGCAATGTCATAGACCTTGCCGTGGCCGTTTTGATTGGCGGAGCTTTCCAGAAGATTGTGGATAGTATTGTTAATGACATCATCATGCCTATTATTGCATTCATCGGTGGATTCAAAAAGATAGAATCCCTGGCTGCAGGACCTTTTACTTACGGCAAACTGATTGCTTCCACCCTCAATTTTATCATCATTTCCATGGTTCTGTTCATCATTGTAAAAGCCATCAACCGAACCAAAGAAGTGATTGCCAAAGAAAAACCGTAAAAAGTATACCCAAACAGTAATGCGGTATGCACTCATCATTATATTCTGCTTATTTACTCAGGCCTGCAGTGCCTATTCAAACCCAGATTCTACCCAGGGGGTGGATTCTACTAAAATCATCCGTTGGGGCGCCGAGCTGGGTGCTACCACTGCCCTTTCGGGCACCAGCCCAAATTGGAGCGGTGGTGCAGCCAATAACCTGAGCGGCAACTTCTATATC
>JBEDNI010000179.1:0-4074 GCA_041170685.1 Bacteroidota bacterium
ATGCCATACCATTAAATACACCGAACGTGGAGACGGTAGTTATGGATTTTACCCAACAAACACTGCTACACTCAAAAAAACAAACAATACCTCTCCTATTGCAATAGCAAGCAAGCAGCAGAACTATACAGATACAAAAGTACCTGCGGATTCAGTCACCTCATTAACTGAGTTAAAAACAAAAATCATCATGAGCGGAACTGCCACAATGGATATTTGGCAACCCAATGAAAACAAAAAAACAACCGTTAAGCCAATAATCCAACTCCGTAAAATTAACAAGTCGATACTATTTCAAAAAAACAAAAAGGACAATCCTGAGGAAGGCAGCATCCGTTGGTTTATTTACCTGATACTATGCTTTGTGTTGCCGCCCCTCGCCTATTATTTGATCAAACGACAAACCGACATCTTATTTTGGATTTGTTTTTTTTGTTTTCTGCTTACCACCACCTTTTTTGGGGGATTCCGTTATGGTCTGCTTGGCTTACTGAGCATTGTTATTGCACTACTCACCCTCTTTCAAATTGACATATAAACCTCTAATACCTTGAAAACACAATACTTAACTGCAATCCCCAAGTTGGATTTGGCCGATTTCACCAACGGTGATGAAACAAAAAAAATGCAATTCGTTCAGGACCTTGGCAAGGCCTATGAAGACATAGGATTTGTTGCCATACGCAATCATGGTGTGGACAACGCCCTACTCACTGAGCTTTACAATCAGGTGCAGGCATTTTTTGAACTGCCCATAGAAAACAAATTAAAATATGATGACTCTGATGGTGGCGGGCAAAGAGGCTACACCGGATTTGGCAAAGAACACGCAAAAAACTCTAATGCCGGGGATTTAAAAGAATTTTGGCATTTCGGTCAATGGGTTGAGGATGGTGATGCCTTAAAGGATTATTACCCTGCCAATAAATACGTAGATGAAATTCCTGCCTTCAATACCATTGGCAAGGACATTTATCGTGCTCTTGAAGGCACCGGTATCCAAATGCTCAGAGCCCTGGCATTGTTTCTCAACCAACCGGAAAACTACTTTGATGATAAAGTTCACAACGGAAACAGTATTCTGCGTCCCATCCATTATCCTCCCATAAATGCTGAACCTAATGGTTCTATCAGGGCCGGAGAACACGAAGACATCAACCTCATAACCTTATTGGTTGGTGCCAGCGCAGACGGACTTGAAGTTTTAAGCCGACAGGGTGTATACGTTGGGGTAACTGAAGTGCATGATCACATCATTGTAAATGTGGGAGATATGCTCCAAAGACTTACCAATGATCGTTTAAGAAGCACCACACACAGGGTAGTTAACCCTCCCAGAGAACAATGGCATCTGCCCCGATACTCAATTCCTTTCTTCATGCATCCCAGACCCGAGGTATCGTTGGCTTGCCTCGAGAGCTGCATCAGTGAGGAAAATCCTAAAAAATACGATGATTGCACTGCCATCGAATTTTTACATGAGCGTCTGCGTGAAATAGGATTGATGAAATAACCGGTTATTCAACCATTACTTTTCGAATCCACCGGGTTTCGCCATTGTACACAGACAGGGTGTAAATGCCCTGAGGCAAACCGTTGATTTCCATCCAATCATTTCCATTTTTAGTTTGGAATAGCGTTTTACGGATTTCAGCACCTGTCAAGCTATTGATTTTAACCTCTACATCCTCTTCTTCCGCAATGCCCAGAATCCTAAAACGCAGCGCTCCCAACAGCGGGTGCTCCAACAATTGAAGTTCACCGCTGCGATTGGAAGATTCATGAAAATTCGAACTGCAATAAAATGAAATGTTATTCTCGGGTGACTCTGATTCCATGATAATTCTATAGGTATTCAAGCCTTCTGACGGCTGAAAATCAGCAAATTGATAACATTGAGAGGCGTGCATAGACCTGATTATTGGAAGGAAACCAATGGTTTCAAAATTGCCTTTTTTTTCCTTTTGAATCCTATACCCCTTTAAACCCTGATCCTGAGTGGTTTCCCAATGCAATGAAACATGGCTGCCCTCCGATCTGCAATTAAAGTTACTCACAACCACCGGTAACAGAATAATAAAAGTAGAAGCGGTATCAAAACAGTTATTTCGAATACTGGTCATTTGCAGGGTATAGGTTCCCGGTTCCGATATCCATGGATTTTGTTGAACTGAAGAAAAACCGCCCGGTCCAGACCACAACCAGTCATAGCCTCCGGCATTCCCCAAAATTGGGCTGTATAGTATACTATCGCTAAGTGTGGTATTTCCGCCATATAACCTTATCGTATAGACGGTACCTGTACTTAATGTATCATAATAATTGGCAGATGCTACCGGATTAACAGTATCAGCCAGAATGGTTACACTATCCTGTCGTGTATAACATCCTCTTAAGGGTGCTGTTTCAAGGTAATATTTTCCGGGTTTGTTATAGGTTATAACTGTGCTATCGGCATTATATCCTGTAATATTACCAGTGGATGTTGTCCACTTATACCAGGCCAGCCCATAAGCAGAATCAGCATAAATACTACCTGATTTAACTGTGCAATTCAAGGTGTCAGTCCCCTTTATTTTACTGCTTATCTGTGGATAACGCCAAAAGGGATAAGGGCCTGCAAAGTCTTTTGGAGCTGAAGTGGGTGAAAGGGATGACTGACTGTAGAATATGAGCGTTCTGTAGGGCGTAGTGCAAGGGTCAATCCCATCAAATAATGCAGGATCAACGCCTAGCTTAGTAAAATTAACAGACAATTCAATAAACTGATTGACTGTGTAAATGCTATCCCAATTATACCCGCTGGCAGATGCAGACCCCCACGGACTATTCATACAGTTATACAGGCTGTTTGCAGTGCCCTGAGCCACTAAGGTAGAACCGCCGTTTTTGGGTAATATTTCAGCATAGCCATAGCTACCGGGAAGGCTACCCTGACCATAGAAATTTCCAAATAGAAAATTCACGGGCAGTCTACCGCTACCGTTTCTAAAACTATCATAGGTTGATTTTCTGAGCCATACCTGGGGCTTGAGGGTAAATACTCCGCCGGTATAATCCATAATTACACACATGTCACCAATTCCGGCAACCTTTCCATTAGGATATAGCCACCAGGCGACGCGCCCTCCTTGAGAACCCAGATTCACCAGCTGATTGGTAAGTGTATCAAATTTCACATCCCTCACAAAGAGTTCTGCGGTTATGTTTTTAGAGCCTGTAGTTCCATATACGGCAACGCCATAATAGAAGAATAAAGAATCAAAAACTGTATTGCCATTTCGTCTGATATGACTGCTAAATTCCAGTATGTCTGTTTTCCCGCCCATGCTGGAGCTCCCGATGGTCCAGGTACTGGGATCATCTATAAGTTTGACGCCACCGGGTCCTATTATGGAAGTTTTGTCAACATCGGCCTGATCCCGGGCATACAATGCGTCCAACAATATAGAACCATTGCTTCTGCTGAGCTTGGAAACTGACATAGGTTGTGTGAAGGTTAAGTTCTGCCGGGCCGTGGCCGAACTCCTCAGCAACGATTTATAATAATAGGCACCTGTGGTATCAATAATCCCGATTCCATTCAATGGATTTTTTACTTTGCGGCACTTAAACCAGTCGTCGGACGGTTTGCCTGAGCCGGAAGCAGATGCGCCGTGCAATGCAGTATCTGCAGCCAGATCGCCATCTACGCCAAATCCTCCCTCAATTCTGCCTGGTCCTACTGCCTGAGATCTCAAGTAAAAGCTGATAAAACCCGTACATAGTAAGATCGTGATTTTTTTAAATTCCCTTTTCTTTTTCATAGCCAATTTTATTGGGGCTACAAAATTGGTCCGGGAAATAAAAAATAAATATGACTAAAACAGAGATGTGGGTGTCATAAATCAGCGTAATAGCCGATTGGAATGCTATACAAACAGATTCTTCAGTTCTACCGCATCCTCCGGTTTCATTTTACCGGCAAGAATAAGTCGAACCTGTCTTCGGCGCAATGCACCATCAAATTTCTTTAGTTCTTCTTCAATTTCCGGGTTGAGTGCGGGCACGGGGGCGGGTTTATTTCTGCTATCC
>JBEDNI010000180.1:0-4047 GCA_041170685.1 Bacteroidota bacterium
ATTCATTTGTCAACATTATACATTGCTGAAAAGAAGATAAATAATAATTACTAAGTCCGGCGGACAGACTGATTTTTACCCAGCTCAATCCAGCAGAAACAGCAATCCCGATACAATCAAAATAATGCCTGTTAATATCCCGGAACTATGTGTCCAGCGGTGCGCATTAATTTTTTCAAGCCCTCGGTATGCCAGCCAAATCCAGGCCAGCATACTGATTAAAGTGGTTAATAAATAAACGGCAGACAATAACCCAATCCAAAACCACCCTTCTTTTGCCATGGAAAAATAAAATCCTTCAATTTCCAGGCAGGGAGAGAGAAACATGGCCAGCAACAAGGGCAAAATACTGAACGATCCTTTGGGTTGCGCGGGGTCTATGTGAAAGTGATGGTGTTTGTGGTGCCTGTACAGAAACCATATTCCCATGCCTGTGAGTAGGGTAGCCGGAAGCCACTTAAACCAGCCGGCATGAACATCAATCATCAGATTGCTTTCAGTAGCGATTAATATTCCAATAAGAATGGTGCTGACAGCATGCGCCATGGCCAGTAAAAATGACCTAATCAGTGTTTTTTGAAGATTCCAGCCCTCCTGTTTTGCAATACTCACCATGGGCAACCAGTGGCTGGGAATCAGTCCATGCAGTACACTAATTAAAAAAGCACCCAGCAGTTGTTCTTTCATCAAAGTAGCAAAAATAACACCCGTAATCGAGCTTACTCATTTTCCATGGCGGTTTTCATCATTTTTTTGCTTAATTCTGCTCCCAGGTATCGGTCTATACCTGCATGCACTAAATACAAAACCGGGGTTAGCAACATTGCAACCCCCAGTTTGTAAATATAATTGATGGTACCAATTTTAAGTACCGTGGATAAAGACCAGTCTGCACCAAAATAAAATGCGATAAACAACACGATATAGCTGTCTATAAACTGGGAAACCAGCGTGCTGCCGGTGGCTCTGAGCCAGATCATGTTATTACCGGTTCTTTTTTTAACCTGGGTAAATACAAAAGCATCTACCATTTGCCCCACCAGAAAAGCAACCAGTGAACCGATAATAATAAAAGTACCTTGTCCCAATATTGCATTATAGGCAGTGTCAAGTTCAGAAATACCCTGTTGCTGCTTGCTGTAAATCCAAAACTCGGCCGGTTCCAGTTTGATCGCAGCCAAAATCATGGCAAAGCTGTAAACAAGCATGCCTGCTGTCAGGAATGATAATTTTTTAACACCTTTACGTCCATAATATTCATTGATTATATCTGTTAAAATGAAAACTACGGGCCACAGCAAAACCCCGGCCGTAAGATTGAAATTGAAAGTCTCACCGCCTAGCGAAATGGATACGGGTGGGAGACCAAGTGTACCCTCCAGCGAAAATATTTTGGTTCCGATGATTTCGGCTATGATGGCGTTCGTTAAAAATAAAAATCCTAAAAAAATAAATAGATTTTGATATTTAGTATGTTGATTTACAGGTGTATTCATTATGCTATTTCAACTGTTTGTTTATCTTCTGCAATATATACGTTTTTATAACCTTGATTGAGCAGTCTGCTCTTCCATGCAGATAAGGCCGGCAGGTCTCCATGTACCAAAAAAATGCCTTTTACCTCTGAGGCACGCTGACAGGATAAATACGCTAGCATCTCTTCATAGTCTGCGTGGGCACTGAAGTAGGGCATGTGGGCAATGCGTGCTTCAACAGGATAATCTTCTCCAAAAATTCTCACCGGATTTATTCCATCCCTCAGTCTGCCGGCAAGACTATCCGGGGTGGCATAACCTACCAGTAAAATGGTATTTCGGGCATCTTGTATATTATTGGCAATATGGTGTTTGATGCGACCAGCATCTGCCATGCCACTGGCGGATATGATAATACAGGGCCCCTCGTTTTCATTGATTTTCTTGGAATCCTCAACCTTGGAAATGTAGTGCAAAGTTGGAAAATCAAATGGGTTTCCATCTTTGCTGATGTAATCCAGTATGGACTGATTAAATTCCTCACGATGACGTCCCATAATATGAGTGGCCTGAACACTGAGCGGGGAATCTACGTATACATCAATGTGGGGCAGTTTTTTCTGATAAGCCAGTCGGTCCAGTAGGTAAATAAGTTCCTGTGTGCGGTCTACACTGAATGCAGGGATAATAATTTTACCCCGATTTTCAATGCATGTTTCCGATACCAGTTGCAATAATGCCTTTTCGGAATCCTCCGCTGTGGGATGCAACCGATCTCCGTAGGTGCTTTCACATATAATGTAATCGGAGGGCGGAAAAGCGCGCGGACCGTCCAAAATGCTGTCGCCGGGCCTCCCGATATCCCCGGTATAGGTAAGTGTTACCGGTACCCCATTTTTCCGCAGTTCAAGGGTAATGGCCACCGATCCCAAAATGTGGGCATTGGGGGTAAGATACACACGGGTTTCTTTCCCGATATGGGTCCAGTTTTCATTCCTTATGAACTGAAATAATGAAAGGGTTCTCTGCACATCATCTTCATCGTACAGCAATTCCAGTGTGGGCTCACCCCTTGCTACCTTTCTTTTGTTGATGCGGTCCAGGTCTGTCTTCTGGATTTTCGCGCTGTCCATTAACATGAGTCTACACAGATCCGCAGTAGATTCATTGCTGTAAATCGGTCCTGAAAACCCTTGCTTTACCAGCATCGGCAATAAACCGGTGTGATCTATGTGTGCATGGGAGAGAATAACGCAGTCAACAGATGATGGATCAAATCCAAAGTGCCTGTTTAAAAAATCACCGGCACGACCTTCTCCTTGAAAAAGACCACAATCCAGCAATATCCTTTCGCCCTGATTCGTTGTTATAAGGTGTTTTGACCCGGTTACCCTGCCGGCTGCTCCGTAAAAAGTTATATTCATGGTGTTAACATCTTTGATAGAATGAAGTTCATTTTCGGCCCGTGTTTTGCAAATATCAGTTAAGAATGAAGTGGAAGCACCACATACTTTTCATAATTTTAGCCACATCGGCTTTTCTGGGCAGCCATACCATTGCAGCCCAAACACCCGAAATATGGTTACAAAAAGGAATGGATGCTGAGGATAAAGGAGATCTGAAATACGCACAGGAGTGCTTTAATCAAGCCATAAAGCTTGAGCCGTCACTCCCTACCTGCTGGTATAATCGGGGAGTGGTTAGAATCAAGCAAAAACAATATAGTTTGGCCGTGGTAGACCTCAACAAGTGCATATCGCTGGATACGGGTTTTCGGGACGCTTATTTTAATAGGGCATTGGCATTGTGGCAAACAAAAAATTACCAATTTGCACTAACTGATATCACCCATTATCTGCAAAATAATCCAACACAAGCGGATGCGCGTGAACTGCGATACATGATTGCGCTGGATGCGGAAGACTGGGAGCTGGCCACAGAAGATCTGCGTTGGAAAATGAAGCAACATTTTATCGTTGGAGGTAATTTTATGCTTGCCGGCTTGTATGAAAAGGCTGGACGTAATGCAGAGGCTGCCACATATTTGGAAAAGGCCGTTTCGGAAAATCCTTCAGACATTACCGTGCAGCTGGAAGCAGCTGCCATGCTACAACGACTTACAAACTACCGACGCAGTATGGAATTTTTAAACCGGATTCTGCTAGAGGAATCCATCTTGGATAAAACAAAAACGGAGGTGTTGCACTTGAAAGCCGATAATTATTTTTTCTTGAAAGAATATGCCCCGGCAGCCGATATTTACACAACCCTGCTGCAGACCGATACAGGGAATGCCGATCTGCTGGCTGATTACGGACATTGTTTATTGCAGCAGGAGAAATTCACAGAAGCCGACCTGATTTTGAGCCGTGCATTGAAAATGAAAAACATCGGATTGAACTGGCAGCCGCATGTCGGCTGTTTTGTTTGGGATCCGGACAACTGGATCAAGCCGGAATCTCCTTTTCCCGGCCGGATTTATTTCGTCCTGAGCATGCCCCGGTTTGTCGAGATCTTCGGAAGCGTCGACGAAATGGCACGCAAGCTCGTCTGGCTGCCGACTTGGCATCAG
>JBEDNI010000181.1:0-3987 GCA_041170685.1 Bacteroidota bacterium
ATTACTCCAAACCTCAGAACTTGAAAGCCAGGTGGTTCCCACTACCAGGCCATGCTCATTGCCCAGGGTGTCTTTCCATACATGAAATACAACTCCACCCCCAAACTTTTCACCTACAAAATGGGTAAAACCACTCCCTGATTTAACAGAGTTGGCAGTGATAAAACCCATTTTAGCAATACTTGCTGAGTCGATTTTGGGCAACACGACAAAGCCGCCCCTGCTAAGAAACAGGGTGTCGCTTTTTCGGCTGATTACCTGAAGTTCATTGGTGGAATCTGCATCTGTTTCTTTGGGCAACAACACGAAATTACCCTTGCTTAAAAAGAGGGTATCCCGGTTTCGACTCAGCAGTTGAAGCTCGTTGGTAGGGTCGTCATCCTTGGCTTTAGGCAAAACTACAAATCCACCTTTGCTCAAAAATACCGTATCGTTTCTGCCGGTAAGAACCTGAAGTTCATTGGCGGGGTCGCTGTCGTTGTCTTTTGACAGCACTACATATCCGCCACGGCTCAGAAAAATGGTGTCGCCTTTGCGTTCAAGCACCTGTAATTCATTGGTGTTGGAGGTGTCTTTCACATTGCCCGCATACAGAGCATAGGGAACGCTCAGCAGCTGGGCTGTGCCTTCCAAGGTGTATTGATTTCCCCCTTTTAGATCCGTTTCAGTCTTGAGAAAATAGGGCCCTTTTGCCCAGTCAATGTTATTAAACAATCCGTTTATAGCAGATCCACCTCCAATTTCTAAGGTGGCCAGCCCGTTTACATTGGTTTTCACGGAATGGGTTTCCTTGTAAACTGCGTTTCCTGTGCTACTGCCCTGCAATATACTTAGCTGAACACCTATTGAATTGTTGGCAAGGATTTGCTGTGAAGCATCGCGAACCACCATCTGATAACTGATGCGTGAGGGAGGTTGGGCAACAACGGCTGTGCTCAGACAAAAAATCAGTCCTACTATTGTTTTTCTCATGTTTTTTTCGTATATTTAGATTAATGCTTTACCAATGCTGTTGTTGTGGCATACCCGGTTGCTTTGTCCACAAATCTGGCCCTGTAAACGCCCGCAGGCAGCTTGGAAAGGTCAATTACTGCGGTTCCTTGAATAACTTCCGTTTCAGCTACATTGAGGCCCGAGGTGGAATATATATCTAAGTAGCCCATAGACAATCCGGAGAACTCAAAAACACCGGTGGAAGGATTGGGTTTAACCTGCAAACGCAACAGTTTTCTGTTGGCATATGAGTTAATTACAGCGCCCTTGCTGAAGACAACATTGGACATGGGAGAATTGTTTACTCCGGGTAGATTACAGTTGGTTGCAAGATCAAACGATAGTCTGTAGCAGACATCACCGGCGGGTACATTGTTGTCGGTGAAAGTGTTATTAAATGGGGAAATTACGGCAATGGCGGTCATGCTGTCCTTGGATTTACCTCTCCAAACTCTGATGCTGTTTACATTAAGCCCCTCATAATTGTTCCAAAACAGATTCCATTGTCCGGTTACACCCGGGCTAATACCCAAATGCACCGTTCTGTGGAAAGGGCTTTGACCTGTAGACAGTCCACACTCATCCTTCAGTGAAATTCGGTATCTGCGGGAGTAGGAGCCTGCTCCGGATTGATTATCTGTGAATGTACCCGATGCTTTACCTGCTACCACTCCTATTTGCTCAAAGGCACCACCACCAATATCTCTGAAAACGTAAAACGAATCTGCTGAAGCAACGGCTGCATTATCCCATACTACCACATTCCGGTTTTGATTGTCTGTGCTTACCAAACAGATGGAAGGAACGGGTTGTGCTTGAAGAACCAAAGTTACCTCATCGGCAGCGGTGCAGCCATTTGAGGTCTTCACCACCAGTCTGTATGTGCGTGTTTGCCGCAAGGAAGCCATAGGTTGTTCTGCGGTGGAGTCATTGAGGCCGTTGGCTGGTGACCACCTATAAATAAGTGGTTTGTTGCCGGAATAATTCGAGCTGGGCTTGTTTAGTTTTACTGCGTTACCGCAATAAGCTGCATTATCCGGCCCAGCACTGACAGTAAGGGGATTTACATAAACAGTGGCTGAGGAGTTCGCCACACAAACTCCATCGGTTATCCGCACAAAATAATCGCGCTGACTGACGGGCGAAGCTTCCGGTTGGGCAATGGATAGATTGCTTAGCGTAGAGTCTGCCGTCCAGGTGTACCGAAGCAATTGATTGCCCGTATAGTTAACATAGTTTTTAAGCGCTGTGCTGCCACCGCATATAATGTTTGCTGTGTAAGGCTGAACACTGAGAGAGTAGGAAGAAACCACCACACGGGTTGAAGTATCTTTACAGCCGTTAAAATTGGTAGCAACCACATGGTAGTGTCCGGGGTTGGTGACGCGGATTGAATCGGCGGAATTACCGGTAGGGCTATTGTAATAAAGCCAGGTATAGGCGGTATTAGGCGTATTTTTTGCGTAAAGCGTGGTTTGACCACCGATGCAAAAATGGGTAGAGTCTTTTCCCATGATCTCGGCGGTAGCCATGGCATCTTCCGAATACCAGCTTTCATTACCATCGGTCATGTCGTTTTTCCCGTCCGCCTGATTATCGTAGGCTGTTATGCGGATTAAATCAGTTGTTTTCGCACCTGCGAGGGTGTAGAAGGTATCCTTGCCCAGTTTTACTGAGCTGCTGAAAGTAATTCCGTCATTGCTGCCGTAATAGATTCTGTAGCCGCTTACATCACTTTCTCTGTTGGCATTCCAGGTTAATTTCACCCCGCCTCCAACGGCGGTTTTAGATAAGCCTACAGGTGGACTAATGGGGCAATCTGTGCGGGGTGAGGCAACAAAGCCGGTATAATCTACCTTACCCAAATTGGGGTCATCCCAATAGTCAAAAATTCGATTGCCAATTTCAATATTGTTGTTCGTGCCCCAATAGCTTCCGGATGCAATGATATTCGTGGTTCCCGTGTATTTTAAATGAAATTCGCTATTGCTCCAGAAGTTGCTGTTGCTAATACTTGTAGCCCTTCCTTTTAGTCCAATCAGGTTGTTCACCGCCGTAATGTTGCTGGCCGAGCCCGAAAAATCGTCAAGACCGGTTCCGGAATTACAGTTTCTGTTGCCGATAAAAGATGATTGGGAAATTTGGGTACTGCCCAGATTTAACGTGTTGTCCGGTCCATATTTAAAAATACAGTTTTTTATTGTGCTATTTTGAATGTCGGTGATGGTGGTATTGATGAATCGGGTGTGTTCAGCTACAATGTAGCCACTGCCTGAAACCAGTTTTCCATTAACAACGTCGGTTTGATAAAAGTGCAGATTACCGCCACAGCAGGCGGCCTGCAGGTTGTTTGACCAAAGTTTACAACCATAAAAACGAATCCCGTAATTGTAGGCATCGGAGTTGATTCGGGTGGAATAGAAAGTACTGTTGATGAAATAAATAGGCTCACTGCGTGGATAGTATCCGGTAACATTTCCTCGCGTCATGGTTGTGTTTTTTACCACCATGCCGGCATTGGTCATATATCCTTTACTTCTAATATCGGCGTCTGTGAAATTGGCATTGTTTATTCTTAGTGTATCGGAATTTTTGGGGTTATCCTGCACATATTCTGTTTCATCGCCTATTTGGATGTGGGTTTCAACGGAGGTAAAGTACTCGATTTGAGATTGTGAAAGTGTGGCCCTTCTGAAAAGAATACGACCGCCGGTAGAATGTATGGGTGCAGTCTGAGTGCCTTTTGCTTGCAGGGCCCCGGAAATGGTGATGGTATGATTATCCGTATTTTTTATTACCACCCCGGGTTGTATGGTTAGTGTTACGCCGGCTGTCACCGCAATATTCCCTGTCACTGTATAGGGGCTGCCGGAAAGTGTCCATGTCTGATTGGTAAAATAATTACCGCCCACATTGGTTTGTGCCGCCAATCTGGCTACGAACACCAACAGGATTATGGTTGTCAATCTGATTTTCATACAAACAATATTAATA
>JBEDNI010000182.1:0-3986 GCA_041170685.1 Bacteroidota bacterium
CTCAACATAGCGGAGGGTTTAAACCCTCCGCTATGTTGAGGGATCTTCCCATTCAAAATGCTCAGAATGACAAGGCCTGTATCGGTTGTCATACTGGGCTTGTCGAAGACTGACAACCATCATTTCCGACAACACGAAAAACAAAAAACCCCGGGAATCAATATCCACGGGGTTTTTCATTTAGAGGTGGTGGAGCTGGAGGGAATCGAACCCTCGTCCAGAGATGCGACTACTGGCGCTTTCTACATGTTTATTTCTGTTTGTTGTCGGGATGGGGCGGGTACAGAAATAACCTTACTCCATCCTTATCCGGCGTGTTAATGGCTCACCTGGCCGGTGTGAGTGGCCATACCTGTGTTCGTCGATTGCTCCGATTCGTCAGTTACACAGACAAAAGCGACGGGAGCAACACGCAATGCTAATTACTCCGAATTAGGCAGCGAGGGCGTAGTTATTTTCGCCTCTTATGGTTTTGAACATTGAGATTTAAGTGCCTACATCCAAAGCACTACATGCTTACACCGCAACCAATCATCCTGTCAAGTCCGGTCAGCCCCAAAGAACGTAACCCCAAATTTACAATAATTTTTGAGAAAAGTCAAGGGTTTGGGGAGGTTTTTGTTCGTTTTATTATTTAGACCAAGGCCAATTTTGGTTTGCAAGCCCACCCATTACACCACATCTTTGCAGTATGCCATCCGTTGTAAAAGCCGCACAGCATCCATGGGATGGTAAAACCCTCATTGATGTGCGCAGTGAAGGTGAATTTGAGCGGGGGCATATTCCCGGTGCCATTAATATTCCGCTATTGCGTAATGAAGAACGGGTGCTGGTGGGAACCACCTACAAACAACAGGGCAGAGATGCTGCAGTGGCACTGGGTTTTAAGCTGATTGGGCCGCGCTTTCATGAACTCTATGAGGCGTTCAAGGCAGGGGGGCCGGAACCTGTTTTTTACTGCTGGCGCGGAGGGCTCAGAAGTCACATTTCCGCTACCCTGCTGGAATGGGGCGGACAGCCCGTGGGCTTGATTTCGGGAGGGTATAAGGCATATCGCCATTTTGTGCAGAGAGCGCTGGCTGAACCCCGAAAGTTTTTTCTGCTGGGCGGCATGACCGGCGTGGGGAAAACCGAAATTCTACAGTTGCTTGCCCAAAAAGGATTTGCTGTGGTGGATCTGGAGGCCCTGGCATCGCACCGGGGCAGCGTTTTGGGGAGTCTGGGCATGCCGGCGCAGCCAACGGTGGAAATGTTTGAAAATCTTTTGCATCAGGTCGTGACATCGTTTCCCGATGGCAGCACCATCCTCATGGAAAGCGAGAGCCGTAAAATTGGCGCCTGTGTGATGCCGGATGAATTCTGGCAGAGCATGTTGCAAAGTCCGGTGCTGGATATTGTGGTGCCGCAGTCCCAGCGACTGGATCGACTGGTAAAGGAATACGCAAATTTTGATGCACAGATATTGGCAGAAAAAACCGAAAAACTGAGTAAACGGCTGGGGGGATTGCTCTGCAAGCAGGCCAAAGAGGCCATTCTGGAAGGCAGAAAATCGGATTGGGTGCATATTTTGATGGGGTATTACGACAAATCGTATCGTTATTTTGTGGAGGAGAATGGCTACAGGCCTGTACCCATGGAGTGGGACTGGAATCAAACCGAAAAAAGTGTTGGATTGTTAATAGAAAAACTAAAAGAATATGGAATTGAAAAATAAAATAGCGGTAATTACCGGGGCCAATAAGGGCATTGGGCTGGAGTGTGTGAAAATGTTGCTGGAAAAAGGCGCCATTGTATATGGAATATGCCGAAGCGGCTGCAGTATCCAACATGAAAATTACCATTGTCTGCACGCAGATGTCGGAAATCAACAGCAGGTTGATGCGGTGATGGATGGCATACTGCAACAACACAATGCGGTTGATATTTTAATCAACAATGCAGGGCTGGGGTATTTTGGGCTTTGTGAGGAGTTGAGCACAGCCCAGTGGCAAGAGATGTTCAATACCAACGTGAGCGGTATCTTTTATTTTACCCGCCGGGTACTGCCGGGTATGAAAAAGCAGGATTCCGGGCATATTGTGAACATTGCGAGCATTGCCGGACTGGAGGGCTATCAGCAGGTATCGGGGTATTGCGCCACCAAGTTTGCCGTGCGTGGCTTCAGCGATGCGCTGTATAAAGAGGTTCGCGATTTTGGCGTGAAAGTTACCTGTGTGTATCCGGGCAGTGTAAAAACCGACTTTTTCAGGCACAGTGCCAATATCAAACCCCACGACAACATGCTGATGCCTGAGGATGTGGCCTCACAGATTGTGTTTGCACTGGAAAGCCCGGCCAATTATCATCCGGTGAACCTGGAAATAAGGCCGCTGAAACCCAGGGGTTGAGATTCCGGAAATAGGGTGTGGCATAACTCGGCGAGGTTGGCCCCGTAGGCTTAATACCAACTGAATTCAATACACAACATTTTAATAACTTGTTTTTTTAACCCGTTGTATATATTTGTGGTTTATTCACCATGAAATACAGCTACTTACTGCTAATTTGTCTGCTTGGTTCCGGCGTTTTTGCCGCTTGTAACAAGGATGGTAAATCCACCGACTTAACAAGGGCCGAAATGCTCAGGTCGGGTGGTTCCAAGACATGGCAACTGGAAAAAATGTATGTTAGAGATACCCTGTATACCTTATCCGAACAGGAACTTACCTACACGGTTACCTACAAATCCGACAATACTTTTGTAGATTCAGATGGCATGGGGGGTACGTATCAGTTTGATGAAGGAGCCAACAAAATTATTGAAACCATCACCATCGGCGGAACCGGAAAGTTCACCTACAATGTAGAAGCTTTGTCGGAAGGAAATCTGGTATTACGGCTAATTGACAATGGTTCCGGAAATCCCAATGTTCAAATTCATTACCGTGCGAAATAATATCATTCTCCTCGGGCTGCTGCTTTCAATGTTCTCCGCTGTAAAAGCGCAGTCGCTGGTTTATGGCGGATTTGCCTCTTTTGCCATCGCAGACAGCAGCAGCGCCAATTCGGGTGGCGCCATCGTGTGTCAAGACAGCCGTACCCGATGCATCATGGTTCAGGGTGGCCATATATTTGGCCAGTCAGAATTGTATAATGCCGCCGGCAATTTCAGGGAAAACTGCATAGAAACGCCTGTGGTATCGGATTTGCGCCTGTATCCCAACCCGGGTTTTGGCCAATACTGGCTGGAGGGTTCCGGAATCAGCGGGGTGGAAATCTATGATAATACGGGCCGCTTGATCAACAGCATGGATGTGGAGTTGTCTGACATTCAGCGAATAAGCATATCGATTGCAGCTCATGCCGAGGGTAATTATTTTGTAAAAGTTACCGGAGCAGAGGGGTTGAACCGAGTTTTTTCTGTGATTAAACTGAAATCATAATCCCGGCAGAAATGAGCAACATCCTAAGAATATGCATGGTTTTGATGTTTGGGTGCATGGTCTCCGAATCCAAAGCTCAGAACCTTCAGTTTAGCAAAGCCAAGCTGGTTTCGTCTACTGCCGATACGGTTCCTACGGGCCGGGTATGGAAAATAGAGAGTTTTCTGTTCAGCCGAAATCTTTGCACTTATCCCAATCTCTCGTGGGGTGAGGACGATAAAATTATTGTGAATGGGGATGCTTTTGTGGTAAGGGCGCACCGCATTGACGCCGGCAACATCGATCACTTTTTTTGGAAACAGGATTTACCGATTTGGCTGCCGTCAGGAACTACTGTGAAAGCGGATGTGGGGGTTAAATATATCAGTATAATCGAGTTTAAAGAGGTACCGTAATTATAACAACAATAAAAAACCAATAAAATGAAAAGAATAATACCATTTTTTGTGCTGTTCTGGCTTGTGGGAGCCGAAAATGTTAAGGCACAGACAACATCGCCTAACGGCATGATTTACCAGGCGGTAGCCCGGGATGGAAGTGGCAATCTGGCGGCCAAGCGCAGCA
>JBEDNI010000183.1:0-3967 GCA_041170685.1 Bacteroidota bacterium
CCTATAATTTTCATTTCTATACGGCGGTTCTGCGCTCTGCCCCATGCTGTGTTATTATCTCCGATGGGCTTCGAAGCCGCATAGCCCGCAGTTTTAATGGTGTTGGCAGGAATGCCCGCTTTTACCAAATATTCTTTTACTGATTTTGCCCGTTTGTCGCTGAGGATGGTGTTGTGGGCCTCAGAACCCTGATTGTCCGTATGACCTGAAATCTCCACCAGCACGTCGGGGTTGCTTTTAAGCAGCGTATATAATTTTTGAAGCTCCGGGTAACTTTCCGGTCTCAAATCAAATTTGTCTGTTTCAAAGAATATGTTGTTCAAAACCACACTTTGATCCATTTTTATGGGTTTTAGGAGCGCTGTAACCAAAAAGGGTGAATCAAGGGTAGATAGGGTGGGCTGGAAATTGGCTGAATAGAAGAGATACCCGTTCCTGTAAACATTCAGGCCATACATACCGTGAGGTTCCAGGGTAGTGAAAAATCGGGTGGAGGAATCTGAAAGAACCGGTTTTCCTGTCCCCAGGTTTATCAGTTCTATGCGTCCGGAAATTTCGTTTTTGGTATCGAAATCGAGAATGGTTCCTTTTACGTAAGTAATAGGATTGGGCTTTTTGTCGTTACTGAGTTTAAGACTGTAAATATCAAGTCCTCCAAAGCCTCCTTCCCGAGAGCTGGCAATGTATGCCCTTTCCCCCTTAAAATCAACATAGAAACCGGCTTCATCCGCATCGGAATTAATACCTCTTCCCATATTTTCGGGGTTGGTCCATTCGCTGCCACCCAGCATCTGGCTTCTGAAAATATCATGCTGTCCATATCCGGTGTGGCCTGAACTTGAGAAATACAGGGTTTTCCCATCGTAGTGCAGATAGGGGGCCTCTTCGTCATCGGCCGTATTGATGGTTTTACCAAGATTTTCGGGAATTGTCCAGCTTCCGTTTTTCCATCGGCTGATCCAAAGATCTTTTCCTCCAATGCCCCCCGGCCTGGCGCTTGAAAATATAAGAGTTTTGCCGTCGGCACTGATGGCGGGTTGTGCATCCCAGACAGCAGAATTAATACGTTCGCCCAGGTTCATCCTTCGGCTCCAGGCGTTTCCCTTTAGAAAACTGTAAAAAATATCGCAACTGCCATAACCATCCTGATTGCAAACAGAGAAAAAAATGTAACGACCATCGGCACTCACGGATGTGTAGCCCTCATTATTGCTGGTATTGATGTTTCCAGGCAACGGACGTGCATTAATCCATGAATCCTGCAACCTGGAACTGACGTAAAAATCTTCCTGACCATTTACCAGACGGGTGAAAATAAGTGTTTCACCATCCACGGTCATTCCCGGCCAGTATTCATAATTGGCTGAATTTACCCCGGGGCCGAGGTTGCGAATATCAAGGTCCTCAATTTTTTGTTGGTCTTCCATGGCCAGTCGGCAACTTTCTCCCAGTTTATCTGCCTGTGTTTTAATGGTGGCTGAAGCTCTATCCTTGGAAGGGTCAAATCCGGATTCGTTGGGAGCATTGTTGAATTTGGCCAGTAAATCAATCGCTTTCTCGTAGTATCCGTGCCTGAAGCAATATTTTGCGTAGTAATAATAATGGTTCTGAAAGCGCGGTTCATATTTGATACAGGCTTCGTATGAGGAGCGTGCAAGGGCCGTGTCGTTGGATTTTTCAGCAATTTCGGCCTGCAAAGACCATGCATTACCAAAGGTAATATCTGCTTTAAGGGCTTTTTTAATAAACTGCATAGCTGCAGGTTTATTGCCTTCGGAATATGCTTTAAACGCACTGATAAACTCAGTTTCAGCTTTTTTGCGGTTGCCTTTCTGGGCAGTGGCGCAGGAGCCCATGAATGTTAGTATCAATAAAAATGCAACTCTCATTTCAATTTGTGTTCAAATTCAGTACCAACATGTTATTTCCAACGAAAAGTTTGAATCAAATGTCCAACATCTTTTCTCATGCGCTCAAAAACGGGGGCTGTTGAATCCGCATTTGCCTGACTATTAAAGTATAATGCGCCTCTTAAAAAGTGTTGCGTACTGTCTGTAATGTAAAAGTTCAAATTGGTGGCGGTATTGCCTTCAATATCGAACATTATGCCTTTCACTGTCGGTGAGGATGCAAAAGGTTCCTCAATAATGTCTTCAGCCCGCTGTATGTGCTTATTGACCAGTTTTCGCGTATCGTCTACCAGGGAATCAAATTCACGGGGGCTCTCAAAACGATAATAGGTAATATGCAAGGTGGCGTTGAAGGGCTTAAAATTGAGATTAAACCAGTTTGGCTGCCGGGTATACACATTCAGGGTATCTTTTTCCATGGCCGAATATGCGGGAATTTCAAAAGCATAGGGAATACCTGCAGAATCGAATTTACCGTAGCTCATTTCGGGTAGCAATAATTTTGGGAAAGCCCTTGGCTTTGGGACATAGGTGTCTGAGCCACCGCAAGCTGACAGGGTTGCGATCAATACCAATACACTAGCTGTCAGTATCTTCATGGATGATGATTTTTATACGGTTTATTTTTCTTAAATCTGCTGCCTCTATCGCAATCTGAAGGTTCTTATAATAAAAGGTTTCACCTCGTTTTGGGATTTTGCCGGAAAGTTCCGTGACAAAGCCCCCCAGCGTTTCCATTTCATCTCCGGCGTCGTCAAAAAAGTGTATGGGGAGCTTGGTAATTCTTAGGAAATCTACCAGTGAAATTTTTCCTTCGAACAGGAAAATGTTGTCATCCAGGCGGCTGTATTGCTCCTGAATTTCATCAAACTCATCATTCAACTCGCCAAACACTTCTTCCAGAATATCCTCCAGGGTTACAATGCCTCGGGTGCCGCCGAATTCATCTACCACTACGGCCAGGTGATTTCTGTTATGTCTGAATTCGTGAAGCAAATCATCAATCATTTTGTTTTCCGGGATAAAAAATGGCTGAGACATTAATTTTTTCCAGTCAAAGTCATCGGTCTCGTTCAAGTGAGGCAGCAGATGCTTTATGTTGAGTATACCGATGATATTGTCCAGATTTTCCTGATAGACCGGCATACGGCTAAACCGCATTTCCGTAATAATATCCATAAGTTTATGGAAAGTAGTTTCTGCATCAATCCCCACCATGTCCATTCTGGGCTTCATGATTTGCCTTACCTGTATCTGGGCAATGTTGACAATGCCTTTTAATATGTCTTTTTCCTGCTGGGCATCATCGGGATCGGAGGCCATATCTATGGCATGGCTAAGCTCCTGTGGGGTTAATTCCGGTGTCCGCTGTTTGATTTTTTTCTCAATAAGTCCGCTCATTTTTACCAATAATCCGGTGAAAGGCCACAATAAAAACATGAAGGCACGCATGGGATAACTGAGGAAATTGGCAGAGCGCCTGTAGTGTTGGGTAGCATACACCTTAGGCATTAACTCGGCAAAAATTAATATAATGAGAGTAACAATAATGGCATCAATAAAAAATCTCAGCAAGGGTTTGTTTTCCAGGGCGAAAATGGTTTCGTTAAATAGGGTTGAAACCACCACAAATGCCACCATTCCCAAGCTATTCAGCACCAGAATGGTGGCCAGCAGATGCTTTGGATAGGCCAGTAAATGGAGGATGTTTTTTGCCGATTGTTGTTTTGAATTGCGCAAATCCTCAAGGTCGCTCTCTCGGTGGCTGAAAAAGGCATTTTCAGATGCAGCACAGATGGCTGTAACCAGCAAACAAGCCAGCATTATCAACACAAGGCCAATGAGGCCGGGTATGTCTGCGTTATCTACCGGTCGCAGAATTCCGGTTAAAATGCTCATGACAGCAGGGCCGGGGTCATCCATTTATTGGTGTTTTCGGGTTAAAATGGTAAATCATCTTTGTATTCAGGGCCCTCAGGCAAGCCCCCACTGCGGTTTTCCGATTCTTTGAAACCGGTTTCCTGCTCACTTACCATGTTCCGCGTGATGGATTCTTC
>JBEDNI010000184.1:0-3962 GCA_041170685.1 Bacteroidota bacterium
GTTTTATACAGAATAAGTCCATCCTTAAAATGAAAAATATGAAAAAATCAATTGCATTGTGGTTCTGTTCAGCATCACTTTTACTGAGTATAAGTGCCTGTAGCAAAATGTTGCAGGATGCTCGCGACAATATTACCAGTGCTGAAGATTTTGCTGCTTCAGAAACAGAAGCTGCCGGGCTGTTCGATGTATCTGATGATATGAACGAAACTAACCAACAATCAACTGTAGTTCCGGCGGGTGCAACCTTCAGGTGGTTAGATTCAGTGAGTGTTGTAAAAGTGTATGAGCTGGATTTCGGCCCACTTGGAACATCTGTCCCCAAAGGTAAATTGTGCGGCGATGGTAGATACAGGGCCGGTAAAGTTCGAATTTCCGTTTCTTATCCCTATACTGCTGTTGGCGCTATCGCAACAGTTACTACTACCGCATCGGATCTTTATTACTGTGGTGACGGCACAGGCATGACACAGGTAATCACAGATATTTCCGTAAAACGGACTGCCCCATACGCATTTGAAATTATTGTTAACAACAGTGAGTTGATATTTAGTGATGGGAAAACTGCCACCCACAAAGGGGTTCGGAATGTAACCAAAATTTCGGGACAGAGCACATATGGAATTTGGGGTGATGAGTATGAAGTTACCGGCAATGGGAGTGGTGTAAATCGTGAGGGGGATGCATATCAATGGAATGTAACAACTCCCTTGCTTAAAAGGATGCAGTTGGGATGTGCAAGAACCTTTGTTAAAGGGGTAATTGCCATTGAAAATGATGATGCCCAAAATCCCCTGGAAGTGGATTTTGATCCCTTCAATAATGCCGCATGTGACCGCACAGCAAAGGCCATTTATGGCAATCGCAGCGTAAACTTCACTGTGCGCTAATGCAGATTGACCTTAAGCATTAGTTCCCTATTTTTGCCTGATGCGGAACGTTTTATGTTTTTTGACAACGTTGATGCTTTTCGGCGGATGTCGTAAGACAGCAGATATCAGGTCCTCTTTTGATCCCGCCATCGATAATGCTATTGCATTTCAGGGCCTGGCCGCCCACGCTTTTCTGCCCACGGCAGAGGTGTTGAGAGACTGGGGTAATTCCCGGTCGACTGTTCCGTTTCTTTTGCTCACCGATAGCGGTATTTGGTTTGATTACAAAGCAGGGGTTGTATGTTCTGACGGGTTGACCCGAAGGGGAAGATGCCTGATAAAAAATGGTTTTAGTTTAAATGGTTTTCACGATACCTGCAGTTTTACTGCCCTTCCTTCAGATAGTTTTGTCGTTTTTGGAAATAAGGGTCCTGTTTATTTTACAGGTCAGCTTACCTTGTGGACAAGCTCAGCATATTCTATTGAAATAGTCGGTACTGCGGAAATTAAAACGCAGGTTAATTCTTACCCTTTTG
This sequence comes from Bacteroidota bacterium, assembly GCA_041170685.1. GTDB lineage: Bacteria > Bacteroidota > Bacteroidia > NS11-12g > UBA955 > RGEC01. The sequence goes on from JBEDNI010000184.1 coordinate 1,409, forward strand.
ATGTGAATGGTACCATTCAATTAGATCCGCAGGGGCAAACCACCCGTAGCGCCAAATTAAAAGTGGACTGGGATGCAGATTTTACGCTTACAGGACAGGATTTGTATCACTATAATGTAATTCGTTCTCAGGATTGCTTTCCATGCTTTTCGACAGGAAACGGGAGCGACAAATCCCAACATTTTCAGATCAATTTTAATCCTTTCAGCAATGCTGCCTGCGACCCTGTGGTAAAGTTCACCTCCGGCAGGGATGAGTGGCTGGAAGATTTATGGTAAAGCACAAAGGTCCATAGGAGGCTCAGCCGGTTTCAGTGCATTGTTTTCAAATTGCAACCATGCATGATGGTGTCCATTGGTTACCCACAGCCACGGGCAATTGTATGATTTATTGTAAACCGATGCCTGCAAAATGGTTTCGGAGGTTATTTTAACATCCGGTGCTTTCACTTCCACCAAACAGGAAAAAGGCCGGTCACGGCAAGAAACCATCACATCAAAACGCTTTTTTAATCCATTGAACTGGAGCTCTCTTTCCACAGAAATCATGGAAAAAGACACACCATAATGCGCATGTAAATGGCGAATTACGTGCTGTCTGACCCATTCCTCCGGTGTAAGGGGGATAAATTTTTTTCGTACAGGGTCAAAAATCTGTTTTTTTTGTCCAACGATTTGAATCGTAAATTCGTAAACAGGAAAATGAAGCGTTTCCAACGCCGTGAAATTAACACAAAATGTCAAAACAGTCAGGAACCATAGAGCAATTTGTAAGTCTTAACAAGCGGTTTGCGGCAAAAGACTGGGCCCCGCTGATTTTGTTACAGGGCGAAGAAACATGGTTTATTGATGCGTTAACGGCAAAAATTGAAGAAGGGGTATTGACCGAAGCTGAGCGTAGTTTTAATCAAACCATTGTGTATGGCAAAGAAGTGAAATCTGCCGAATTGGCGGGCATAGTGAGAAGGTATCCCATGATGAGTAATTATCAGCTTGTGGTATTAAAGGAAGCACAAAACCTGGAAAACTGGGATATTCTTTTGCCTTACCTGGAAGCTCCTCTCTCAAGTACCATTTTTGTAATCGCCTATAAAAATGGCAAAATGGACAGCAGAACCAAGGTTTATAAGGCCATAGCCAAAGGCATTGTTTATACGGCAGACAAATTACGCGATTATCAGGTGAAAGCATGGATTCCCCAGTTTTGTCATCTCAATGGACGAAGCATAGACAATGCCGCCGTAGACATGATGGTGGATCTGTTGGGGGCCGATTTAACCCTTATTCATAATGAGCTGGAGAAAATGTTCATTACGGTTAAAGATGAATTTATCAGGCAGCACCATGTGGAGCAGCAGGTGGGTTTTAACCGCGAATACAACGTGTTTGAGCTGCAATCGGCACTGGGAATGAAAGATTTTAATCGCAGCATCCAGATAGCCCATCAGATGGGCGTGCGGGCAGAAAGAGGAGAGATTCACCGTGTTGTACCCGTATTGTTTGGTTTTTTTAATAAAGTAGTTTCAGCCCATTACCTCATGTCTAAAAGCGATCAGGAAATGGCCTCTGAACTGGGGGTAAATCCCTATTTTGTGAAAGATTACCGCCTTGCAGCCCGCAACTACAACATGAATGACCTGGAAAAAGCACTTGGACAGATTAAATTTTTAGATTTACGCCTCAAAGGTGTACATAGGGGAAGTGCCGATGATGGTGACTTGCTGGTGGCCAAGGTGGCCGGCCATGCGCATACCGCGGAACACGCGACCCGGGAAGGAGCGTTGACCGATCGAGCCGGGTGCACGGTGGTGCTTGTGGTTGCCGTGCGCAGCACCTTGACCTTGGAAGTTGTGGCGCTTCATGCCACCAGCAAAACCCTTACCGCGGCTTACTGCGGTGACATCGACGATCTCGCCAGCAGCAAGCTTGTCGACGCCGATTTCCTGACCGACTTCAAAACCGTCAACGGAGTCGAGGCGCAGTTCCACGAGGCGACGTCCCGGTGCAACGCCGTGCTTGGCGAAGTGACCGGCGGCTGCCTTGTTGAGCTTCTTTTCGTCCTTGTGGCCGTACGTCACTTGCAGGGCGTTGTAGCCGTCGGACTCCTTCGTCTTCACCTGCACGATGCGCAGTGGCTCCACGCGCAACACGGTGACGGGCACAACACGACGATCTTCCGTCCAGACTTGCGTCATGCCGACCTTTTCGCCGACGATCGCTTTCTGTGCCATGGTGAACCTTTTCTGCTTCGTTTCTGATGGAGTTGTTCGTTGGTAATTCGGGTGTTTCGTTTTCACGAAAAAGCCCCGCTCGGCAAAGCCGGCGGAGCCCGAGATCGTTTTCGCCGTGAGGTACCTGACGAGTCAGGCGCACACGGACATCACTTGAGGAGTAGGAAACCCCGCTCCAAACGCGAGGGCTCACGCTATCGGGAAGCGCCGCAGAACCACCCACGGCAACGCCGCCGGGCCAGCACCATCCCCCACGCGACCCCATCCCCCACGCGACGGCAACACCATCGAAGTCAGCGGTTTCCCTTGCTGGAAAGGAGAACG